>CAMCNQ010000063.1 GCA_945875955.1 Limnohabitans sp. Rim8
CTTTTTGCAAACGCAGGGTGATGAACAACAGCATCAACATGCCCACAAAGACGTGGAAACCGTGAAAGCCCGTGAGCATGTAAAAGGTAGAACCATAAATGCCAGAAGACAATTTCAGATTCAGGTCACCCCATGCATGGGCATATTCATAGCCTTGCACCAACAAAAAGGCCACGCCCAAAAGCACCGTCATCCACATGAACAAAATGGTTTTGCTGCGGTTACCAAGCTGCAAGGCATGGTGGGCAATGGTCAAGGTCACGCCCGAAGTCAAGAGCAAAGCGGTGTTGATGGTGGGCAACCAGAACGGGCCCATGGTCTGGAAAGGCTCGACGGTGCCAGCAGGCGAAGTGGTGGCGCCAGCCACCATGCTGGGCCATGCGGCTTTGAAATCGGGCCACAGCAAAGCGTTTTCAAGACTGCCCAAAGCGGGAATTGAATGCGAACGGGCCCACCACAAAGCCGTGAAAAAGGCACCAAAAAACATGACCTCTGAGAAGATGAACCAGGTCATGCTCCAACGGTAGGAGAGGTCAACTTTGCGACCGTACATGCCAGTTTCGCTTTCATGGACAGCCTCTGAAAACCACTGGTACAAAACGGTCAGCCACCAAACCAAGCCGAAATACAGGGCGTACATGCCCCAATCGGCGCCGTTGATCCATTGTCCTGCGCCCAAAATGACGAAGAACAAACCAATCGCTGCCATGACCGGATGGCGGGAGGAATGGGGAACATAGTAATAAGGCGTGGTGCCGTGTGCTGCTGAACTCATGGGAACTCCTGCTCTCTCTTCTTTCGAAATCTAAACTTAAGGTTCACAGCCCGGTTGGCTGAACCACAACCCAATTGACCAAGGCAATCAAGCCCAAAACAAACAACAAGACCGCAACAATGGCGACGCCAATGATGTGGAAGGGGTTGAGCTTTTCAAGGTCTTGCTGTGATTCGGAATTCTTGCGAAGCCCGATAAAAGACCACAGCACGGCCTGAATGGTGCGCAGCAAAGACGCATCTCTCAATGGCTTGCTCTTTGCATCCTGCGCGCTCATGATCCAAGCCCGGTTTTCACCATGCTGGGCTGCACCACAGCCGCCACGGGGGTTGTGGGCGCAGCAGGCACCTTGCCGCCAACCTCAAAGAAAGTGTAGGAAAGCGTGATGGTGGTCACGTCTTTGGACAATTTGGGGTCAATCACAAAGGCCACGGGCCAGGCTTTTTTCTCACCAGGCTCCAAGGTGTACTGGTTGAAACAGAAACACTCAAGCTTGTTGAAATGGCTGGCTGCTTGTTGAGGCGCATAACTGGGAATGGCTTGCGCTGCCATGCGGCGGTTTTGCACGTTTTCAAACTCGTACATCACAGTGCTGAGCTCTCCCGGGTGAACTTGCACAGACCGCTTTTCAGGTTTGAATGACCAAGGACCACGCACATTGGCGTCAAATTCAACGGTGATGGTGCGAGAGGTGTCAACCTGGCTGTTGCGCAAAGTCTCAGCGGCTTTGCCGGTCTTCGCATTGCCAGGAATTTGTGTCTCAGAGATCGACAAAATATTGATGCCCGTGATCTCACAAATGGCCTTGTAAATGGGCACCAGCGCATAACCGAAGCAGAACATACCAGCCGTCACAACGGCCAGTTTGCCCACCATCTTCAAGTTTTCACCGCGCAGGTTCATCACAGGCCTTTCAGGCGTTCAAAATCATCATTTTGGCGACAAAGCCAGCCAACACAGCCAGTGCCACAGAGGCCAAAATCAGGCCTAGGCGCACATTGCTTTTCTTTTGCTCGGGCGTCATGGCCATGGCTTCAACCAATCACGCGGGTCGCGCTGGCGTCCAGCTTGGGTGGGTTTTCAAACGTGTGGAAAGGTGCTGGCGAGGGCACTTCCCACTCCAAGCCTTCTGCACCTTCCCATGGTTTTTGACCGGCTTTTTCACCACGGCCAAGCATGGTCGGCAAAACCACGAACAGGAAGAAGTAAACCTGGGCAAAGCCGAAGAAGAAGCCCCCTACAGAGGCAATCATGTTGAAGTCGGTAAATTGCATCGGGTAGTCAGCATAGCGACGGGGCATGCCGGCCAGACCCAGGAAGTGCATCGGGAAGAAAGTCACGTTAAAGGAAATCAGCGACCACCAAAAGTGGATCTTGCCCCGGCTTTCGTTGTACATCACGCCTGTCCACTTGGGAATCCAGTAGTAAACACCGGCGAACAGGGCGAACAAAGAACCTGCCACCAGCACATAGTGGAAGTGGGCCACCACATAGTAGGTGTCTTGCAGTTGGATGTCGATCGGGGCCATGGCCAGGATCAAGCCGGTGAAGCCGCCCATGGTGAACACGAAAATGAAACCGACTGCGAACAGCATGGGGGTTTCAAAGGTCATGGAGCCGCGCCACATGGTGGCAATCCAGTTGAAGATCTTCACGGCCGTGGGCACGGCGATCAACATGGTGGCATACATGAAGAACAACTGGCCTGTCACGGGCATGCCCGTGGTGAACATGTGGTGCGCCCACACAATGAAAGACAAAATGGCAATCGACGAAGTGGCGTACACCATGGAAGCGTAGCCAAACAATTTCTTGCGTGAAAAAGCAGGCACGATGTGGCTGATGATGCCGAAAGCCGGCAAGATCATGATGTACACCTCTGGGTGACCGAAGAACCAGAAAATATGCTGGTACATGACCGGGTCACCACCACCAGCGGGGTTGAAAAAGCTGGTGCCAAAGTGACGATCGGTCAAAGTCATGGTGATCGCGCCAGCCAACACAGGCATCACCGCGATCAACAGGTAGGCGGTGATCAACCATGTCCATGCGAACATGGGCATTTTCATCAAGGTCATGCCGGGCGCGCGCATGTTCAAAATGGTCACGATGATGTTGATCGAGCCCATGATGGAGGAAGCACCCAGAATGTGCAAAGCAAAAATGCCCGCGTCCATGGAAGGGCCCATTTGCAGCGTCAAGGGGGCATACAAGGTCCAGCCCGCAGCAGGAGCGCCACCGGGCATGAAGAAAGAGCCCACCAACATCAGAGCGGCAGGAATCATCAACCAGAAGCTGAAATTGTTCATGCGGGCAAAAGCCATGTCAGAAGCGCCAATTTGCAATGGAATCATCCAGTTCGCAAAGCCCACAAAGGCCGGCATGATGGCACCGAACACCATGATGATGCCGTGCATGGTGGTGAACTGGTTGAACAACTCAGGGTTGACCAATTGCAGGCCCGGCTGGAACAACTCGGCACGGATGCCCAACGCCAACACGCCACCGATCATCAGCATGGTGAAGCTGAACAACAGGTACAAGGTGCCAATGTCTTTGTGGTTGGTGGCATATACCCAACGACGCCAGCCCGCAGGGGCGTGACCGTGGTCGTCATGGGCGTGATCGTGATGGTCTAAAACGGCACTCATCTTGATTTCCTTTGATTTACAGATAGGTTGCGCTTATTTGCGAGCGGCCAACACTTCGGCTGGCTGAACAATTTGCCCGGTCTTGTTGGACCAGTTGTTTTTGGTGTAGGTGATCACAGCGGCAATTTCGGTGTCAGACAACTGCTTCCACGCAGGCATGGAGCCATTGTTTTGGCCATTGAGCAAGACCGCGATTTGCTTGGCGTGGTCGGCATCCAGCACCACCGCAGCCCCATCCAGTGCCTTGATCGGGCCTGCGCCTTTTCCAGTGGCTTGGTGGCAAGCTGCGCAATTGGCGGCATAGACCTTTTCACCGCGTTTGGCCAAGTCATCCAAGGCCCAGACTTTGGCCGGGTCATCGGCTTTGGCCGCTAATTTTTTCTTCTCGGCATCGACCCAGACGCTGTAGTCTTGGGCAGACAACACTTTGACATGGATGGGCATGTAGGCGTGCTCTTTGCCGCACAATTCTTGGCATTGGCCATAAAAATCGCCGGTCTTATCTGCACGGAACCAGGTGTCACGCACAAAACCAGGAATAGCATCTTGTTTGATGCCAAAGGCGGGCACTGCAAAAGCGTGAATCACATCGTTGGCGGTGGTGATCACGCGCACTTTTTGACCCACTGGCACCACCAAGGGGTTGTCGACTTTCAAGAGGTAGTTGTCGCCTTCTGGTTTGCCCGCATTGGACATGGCACGGTGTGAAGAATCGAGTGTGGAGATGTAGCTCAGGCCTTCGCCTTCACCCTTGATGTAGTCGTAGCCCCATTTCCATTGGTAACCCGTGGCCTTGATGGTCAGGTCGGCGTTGGTGGTGTCCTTGGAGGCCACCAAAACCTTGGTGGCGGGCAAGGCCATCATGATCACGATCACAAAAGGAACGGCGGTCCAAATCACCTCCACCGTGATGGACTCGGTGAAAGTGGCAGACTTGTGACCCACCGATTTGCGGTGCTTCCAGATGGAGTAAAACATCACCGCGAACACCGCAACGAAGATCACGGTGCAAATGATCATCATGAACCAGTGCAGCCAATGCTGCTCTTCGGCGATTTTGGTGACTGCGGGTGGCAAGTTGAGTTGGTTGACCGCAGGGCCGCCCGGCAAATCGTTCACGGCATAGGCAGCAGTCGCCGCCCAAGCGCCTACAAAAATGCCCACGCGGGACAGCAGCGACAGCAATGGGTTGGAGAAATTCTTCATGGTTTTCACTAAATTCCAAGACTCTGTTGAACTCACACTGCAGGCAAACCAGGCCAGGCCTTGTTTGCCGCCTGACATCACGCCGTGCGCAATGCCTTTCTGATTTCTCGCGCCAGCACCTGGCGCATTTCGGGCCGCACAAAGCGCCCCACCTCGATCGAACGCCCCTGGCCTGACAACTCGATCAGACTGTGGTCGCCGGATTTTGGCTCTACCCTCACCCATTGACGCGCAAACTCTGCACGTTCAAGGCGACCAGAGGTTTCGCATTCCACCACCAAGCTTGCGCCTTGCAGAGAAATCAACTCGCCATCGGCCGCGCGCCGGGCATAGGCCAAAAAGGCCAAGCCCACCAGCGCGATCTCCAATCCAGAAAAAGCCAACACCAAGGTGGCCCCCATGGACCAGAAAAACAAACCAATGGCCAGGGACAGGGCGCACATGGACAAGTAGATCCAGCCCAATTGGGCGGGTGTCACTGAACAATTGCGCCTGAGCCGCCATTGAATGGCAGGTCCTGACTCTTGCGCAAATTGGTAAGCTGGATTTGACATGCGTCAACTTTCAATAAGCTCACACGCTGTTGGGCGTGTTTACTGGCTAAAACCGGACGGATTTTACCTGAGATAGAGGGGGGTTTTGATTCAACTCAAACTTTGTCGGGTTTAGCCAGGCCACTGCGCAGCATGTTTCGCATCTGGTCCAAACCGATTTCTGTTTGCGCACTGACTTGGGCGCGGGGCTGGGGCTTGAGGGCGTGGCCATAGACCACCTCAAAACTCAGCACCAAACGCCCGCCTTCTTCGGGCTTGGCCAAAGCCAGCAGGGCTTGCATCAACTGATTTCGCCAATGCCGGCCACGCATACCCGCAAATCGCTGCACATGCAGGTTGCGCCCCAGGCCGCGCAGCTCGTCGAGCAAGCGCTCTGGGCTGTCAAAGCTCAAGCGGATGCGCTCCATGTCCATCACCGGCTCGGCAAACCCCGCTTCGACCAACATGTCGCCCCAATCGTGCATGTCGGTGAATTCATGGGCGGGTTCGGGCCAGCCTTGCTGCGCGTAAACCCCGCGCAACTCCCGCAAACTGTCTGGCCCCAGGCAAGAGAACATCAAAAAGCCATCGCTGGCCAAGGCCTTGTGCCAGGTTTTGAGCAATTGCTGGGGTTGGGCGCTGGTGTGCAGCAGCATATTGGCCCACAGCATCTGGGCCTGCCCGTCTGGCGGCAGGCCCCAATGCATGCGCGGGGCCCACCACCGGCTGGCTTGCCACCAGGGTTTTTGCAAGGCGTCGCGCGCCACCATGGCCTGCTGGGCTTGCGCATGGGCCAGCCACACCTGGGCTTGCGGGTAGCGTTTTTGCAAAGCGCCATGCGCCTGCAAACCGCCACGCACAGGCTCCCAATGCACCCATTGCCGAGGTTGCAGCTTGATGAAGTCCAGCCGCTCTTGCATGCGCGAGGCCACTTCTTCATGCAGCCAAGGCGATGCACGCCGATTGATCTGCAAGGCCCAGCGAGCAGCAGCAACGGGGTCTAGCGATGGGGGGCGTTCGGGTGCAGACATGGACAATCGAAAAAAGGGAAAGTTGTGCCCGGTGCACAAGCGGTGCGGTGCTTGTGATCGGGTCGTGACGGCAGTATATTGATTTCATGTGGCCTCCTTGGACCCCGCTTTTAAGCGCTCGCCCCCCCAGTCACCGCCCTGACGGTCTCTGGCGGTGGCTGCCCAGCCGCTGCGCCATTTGCCGCAACTGGCCGCAGGCCCCCCTGTGTGATGCCTGCATCAGCCGGTTTGCCTCGCCGCAACACCGCTGCCAGAGCTGCGCCCTGCCCTTGCCCAGCCCAGCCCAGCGCTGTGGCGCTTGTCTGGGCCAGCCGCCGCCGCTCGATGTGTGTCTGGCCGCAGTGGCTTACACATGGCCTTGGCAAGGGCTGATCGCCCATTTCAAATTCCAAGAAAAAGCGGGCTGGGCTGGGCCCTTGGCCGGTTTGATGCTGAGCGCGCCCTGGGTGGAAGACACGCTGGACCAGGCCGATTGGGTGCTGCCCATCCCCTTGTCTGCACAGCGTCTGGCTCAACGCGGATTCAACCAGGCTTGGCTGCTGGCACAACAGCTGAGTCCAACAAAGGCCGACGTCGGCTTGCTGTTGCGCACCCGCCACACCCCGGCCCAAAGCAGCTTGCCAAGGGCCGAACGCTTGTCCAACCTGGTGGGGGCTTTTGCCATCGAGCCCCTGCGCGCGGCACAAATCCAAGGCCGCCGGGTGGTGTTGGTCGATGACGTGATGACCAGCGGGGCCTCGCTGCACACCGCCGCCAAGGCGCTTAAACAAGCGGGGGCGACCCAAGTCAGCGCCATTGTGCTGGCCCGCACCGAGGCCGCCTCACAGGACTGAAAGGCCAGCGGGACTCCGCCAAGCGTGCCAAAGGCACAATACAGGCCATGTTTCAGATTGTCCTGGTCGAGCCCGAAATCCCCCCCAACACCGGCAACGTCATACGGCTGGCGGCCAACACCGGCTGCAGCCTGCATTTGATTGAACCCTTGGGTTTTTCCATGGATGACAAGCACATGCGGCGCGCCGGGCTGGATTACCACGAGTACGCATCTTTGCGCCGCCACGCCAGTTGGCTTGATTTTTTGGCCCGCGAGCAACCGGCCCCCTCGCGCATGTTCGCGCTGACCACCAAGGGCAGCCGCAGTGCCTACACGGTGGCCTTTCAAAGCGGCGATTGGCTGGTGTTTGGCTCAGAAACGCGCGGCCTGGCACCGGCTTTGCGAGAGCAATTTGCGCCTGAGCAGCGCATCAAACTGCCCATGCGCGAAGGCCAGCGCAGCCTGAACCTGTCCAATGCCGTGGCGGTCACGGTGTTTGAGGCTTGGCGTCAAAATGGCTTTGCATAGCGGCCAAGCCTGACCGCCCCGGGCTGCGCCAAGACCCCAAGCGCTCAGGGGTAAAGGCGCACCAGCGACTCGGCCGCGCAAACCGGTTTTTCGCTGCCTTCACGCTCGAGTGTCACATTCCATTGCAGCTGCAAGCCCGTGCCATCGACGGGTGTGGCCGAATGCAAATGCAGATGCGCCCGCAAGCGGCTGCCCACCGGCACGGGGGCCATGAAGCGCACCTTGTTCAAACCATAGTTGACGCCCATGCGCGCTTCGGTCACGACAATCGTTTTGTCAAAGAACTGGGACAGCAAGGACAGGGTCAAAAAGCCATGCGCAATGGGCGCGCCAAATGGGCCTTGATTGGCCCGGGCCACATCGACGTGTATCCACTGGTGGTCCCCGGTGGCTTGGGCAAACTGATTGACCTGTTCTTGGCTGATCTCCACCCACTCTGAGGTGGCGACATCTTGGCCCACACAGGCGGCCAACTCGGCCAGCGTTGCAAATGTTTTCATGCTGGCTACTTTATCCAGCATGGCACGAGGTGGCTGTCCATGCTGTGACAGCGCTTGCGCCTGTGGTTCAGTCACCCGCTTTTGAAGCTGCAAGCGCAGACGCGCCAATTGGCCCCGGTAGCTTTGTGCATCCCCATAGTCCGAAAAGCCATGGTAAAAAGGGTGTCCCTGCACCACATGCCGTGCATGCTTGATGGGGCACCAATACTGCTCTGTCAAGCCCACCACCTCCCGCGCATAAGCCATCAAGCCATTGCCATAAGAGCAATAAGCGCAGTTGATCTTTTCGATGACATTCAAATAGGCCAAATGGGTGCGGTCGTATACAAAAAAATCCGAGCGCTTCACCCGTAGCATGTTGTACAAGGGAAAACACACCCACTGGTAGAGCGAGACCATGATGTCCAGCAGCAGCATTGGCAAGAGCACGGGGTAAATCAGCGGCATGGTCAGCAAATGCCGCCAGTCTGACGAGAGCACATAACTCAGCAAGCCGTGCTTGAAGCGCCTTTGTTGGTCCAGCACCTCCCTCTCAAACTTCACCTTGCGCTGGTCAAAGTCGGCCTGAAATTGCCGCCGACGAAGCTGCACTTCTTGCTCAATGTCCACCTCCAGTTGGCGGATGCGGGCTAAAAATTCATCGATTTGGGGGTTCATGCAGGGTGCTTAATGGGGTAATTGCTACGGCCATACCCAGAAATTCTGGACACTTGTCAGCAACAAGACGGCCCAGCGCCCGCGGTTGGATGTGATCAGGTCAGTCCCCAGGCCTTCAGACAAGATCACCGTCACCAATGTGGCCAAGAACAGCTTTTGCCCTTGGCGACAAGTGGACTGGTCCGTCAGCACGCCCGTGAGCCAAGGCCGCCATCCCCGAAGCTTTGACCAGGTGCGGGCCGAGCGGGCATGGCGAGGGCCCAGCCAACCCCGTACGAGTCGGGTCAGGCCCACATCCGTGAGTCTGTAAGCCAATCTCGGGTGCACCCGCTTGAAAGTTTCGATTTGAGCGGTGGTGTACGCATCCACAAAACTGAGGGCCAATAAGGCGAGTTGTGATCTGGTGAAAGCGTCTGCCGTGCGACGTGCGAGAGCAGGCATGTAAGGAAGGCCTTGGGCATGCTTCATCATGGGCAACTCCTGCATCGATAAGCTGGGGCGAGACCACTCAAATCATGCCTGCGGCACCCGCATGAACCATTGACCCAGGTCAAAAAGGGGGTCAATCACACCCGCGCTGGTCAACGCCCGCTGTTCAACACACGAACAGGCCATGGCCATGACCGCGTGGGCGTCATCCCGCCAGGTAGCGTTTACGCCAAAACAGCACGGCCAAGGCGCCAGCGACAAAAGCCATAAAGCGCTCGGTCAATAACAGGCCGTTTTCCATGTGGATGGCGGGGAAGTTCTCGAAGTTCATGCCAAAAAAACCCGTGATCAGGTTGAGGGGCAAAAAAATCGCCGTCAACACCGTCAGTGTGCGCATCACTTGGTTGGTCCGGTTGCCTTGCGCATTGAAGTGCATTTGCACCGCCGTCTCGGCGTTTTGCTCCAAGCGCCCAACATGGTGAACCACCCGCTCAATGTGCTCCAACACGTCTCGGCTTCTGATTTTGAGCCGCTCCAGACCTTCGGCTTTCAAAAAACCATCGCTTGACCAGCCATTCAAAGCTTCGATCCAGTCGCTCATGGCCGCACGCTGGTCTTCGCAAATTTCGTCCAGGTGGTGCAGCGTCAATCGGGCATTGAGCAAGGCGCTCCAGTCGTTGAACCGGCCGTTCGGGTTGAGCAACTCGCTTTGCCAATGGTCCAATTGGCGGGTCAACTCCCGGCGCAAATTCAAGTACCCATCCACGACACTGCTGACCATGCGCAACATCAAATCAGCCGGGTTGGCAGGCAGTCGGTGCACGGCCTGGGCGCTTGACAAATGCTGCGAGCCCATCAACTTGGTCACAAAGGCCTTGTGTACAGCGCAATCCACAGGGTGCACAGAAATGACAACCCGGTCGAACACCACAAAAGCCACGGGGCTGGTGTCGATTTGGCGCAGGATGGTGGGGCCGGACTGTGCGCTTTCAAGGTGCAAAATTTCGCCCGGGTTGGACACATCGGTTTCTGAACGGCCCTGAGCCAAACGGCGGAACACCAGCACGTCGTAATCGCCCGAAAAATCGTAATGCGAAGGCAATTGGTTGTTCAGCACGTCTTGCAGGTGCAATTCGTCCATTTGCACACCACACCACTGGTGCAGTGTCTGCTGAATCTGGCCTTGCATGATCTCAAATTCGCGCCTTGAAAACGAGAGCCAGACAAAGCCCTGGTCTGGCAATGCTGCGGGCAAAACTGCCGTTTCGCAAATCTGATCGGCCTGGATTGAAAATACTTGCATACCGTCCTTTTGCGCAGGGGTTTAGTGAAGCTTGTGCTTTGTTATAGACCAAAGTCATGAAATCGTCATGACCCTACAGGTCATCAAGCGCCGAGTTGTCATCAAAGTTTCATGAAAAAGCCTGAAATTGGAATCCTTTTTGACTGATGCCCATTGCCATGACCCATGAAATTTCCGAAGAACAGTTGCGCCAGTTGAGAGAAGATTTGCTCGACAGCATGGACGAAGAACTGGAGCTGGAGCTCGACGACCGTTTGCTTGATGGGCACAAGCCCGACCCCAGTGATGTTCAAAATCGCTTGAGCTACTTCCGTGAACTCTTGCGCCTTCAGTCTGAACTGGTGAAGCTGCAAGACTGGGTGGTCAAAACCGGCCACCGCATGGTGATCTTGTTCGAAGGCCGCGATGCGGCGGGCAAAGGCGGCGTGATCAAACGCATCTCACAGCGCCTGAACCCCCGCGTGTGCCGTGTGGCCGCACTACCCGCGCCCAACGACCGCGAAAAAACCCAGTGGTACTTTCAGCGCTACATCTCGCATTTGCCCGCTGCCGGCGAGATCGTGTTGTTTGACCGCAGCTGGTACAACCGCGCGGGCGTTGAAAAAGTCATGGGCTTTTGCAACGACGACGAGTACGAAGAGTTTTTCCGCTCTGTGCCTGAATTCGAAAAAATGCTGGTGCGCAGCGGCATCCAATTGGTCAAGTACTGGTTTTCGATCACGGACGATGAGCAGCACGCCCGCTTTTTGGGCCGCATCCACGACCCGCTCAAACAATGGAAGCTCAGCCCCATGGACCTGGAAAGCCGCAGGCGCTGGGAAGATTACACCCGCGCCAAAGAAACCATGATTGAGCGCACCCACATCCCCGAAGCACCTTGGTGGGTGGTGCAGGCGGTCGACAAGAAAAAAGCACGCCTCAATTGCATCAACCACTTGCTCAGCCAAGTGCCATACCACGAGGTCGAGCACGCCAGCGTCAACCTGCCCGAGCGGGTGCGCAATGCCGACTACATCCGCCACCCTGTGCCGCAGGACATGATCGTTCCAGAAAAGTACTGAAACGGTCTGCCAAAGTGGGGTCAAGGCCGGGTCATCAAGGCCTGGCCCATCTGGATGGTTCGACCCGTTTCAATGCCGGGTGCCCAGTCGAAACCGGGCGGTACAAACACCAAAATGGTCGAACCATGCTCGAACCAACCCATTTCTTGCCCTTTGGCGTAGTCAGCATCGCACGGGATTTCGTTGGGGCCTTTGTAGCGCAAGTTCAGCAGCACATCCAGCGCATGAAAGCGCATGCTGGCCACCAACACAGCGGCCACAGGCACCATTAAAAAGGGCACGCGGTCAGAAGTCTGCAGGTGCAACACGGCGCGCTCGTTTTTGCAAAACAAAGCCTGGACCCTTTTGAGCGCCACCGGGTTCACATTCCAGGTGTCCCCCGTGATGTAGGTCACATGCTTCAGGTGCACGTTGTGGGGCGCATGGAACCGGTGGTACATGCTGCTGGTCAGGCGCAAGGTCAAGAACTTACCGCCCTCTAAAAGGGCGGGCCAGGGCTGGGAATGGGCAGATTCACCCAGCAAGGTCTCCAGCTGGTAGGGAAAGCCTTTGGCCTGAAACACTTGCCCTTGCCGAATCTCGCCCAAAGCGCCCACGATCGCGTCACACGGAGAGGTCATCAGTGCCGGGTCGGGGTTCACCGTTCTTGCGCCGGGCACAAGCTCACGGGTAAAGCACTCATGCAAGCTGGCGAATTCTTGTTTTTTGGCGTCGCTCAAATCCAGATGGCTGAACAGGCGCCAAACCCACATCGAGCCCTTCACCACCCAGGGGTGGCGAATCTGGCTCCACCAGCCCATGAAATGGGTCAAAGAGATCCGGGGAATGCGGTT
>CAMCNQ010000064.1 GCA_945875955.1 Limnohabitans sp. Rim8
ATGCCAAAACTGCTGGACACATTCACAATCTGGGCCGCGCTCGACTGCTGCAGCAAGGGCAGGAACAAACGGGTCAGGCTCACCACTGCGCCAAAGTTGATGCGCATCAACCAGTCAAAATCTTCCTCAGCCACCTGCTCAAAAGTGCCGCCCAAAGCCACCCCGGCGTTGTTCACCAAGAGGGTGATGCGGCCATGCTGGGCCAGCACATGCGCAAGCAAAGCCGGGGCCGATTCGGCTTGGGCCATGTCCACCACCAAGGCGCTGACCTTGACGCCAAAAGCCTGGGCTTTGGCAACCACCTGGTCCAAGCCCTCGGCGTTGACATCGGCCAAAGCCAAGTGGCAGCCTTTTTCGGCCAACTGCAAGGCCAGTGCCGCGCCTATGCCCCCGGCCGCCCCAGTCACCAGGGCCACCCCATTTTGCAGATTCAGTTTGCTCTCGGCAGTCATGCGTGTTCCTTGTCGGTGGCGTGGGTTGCTCAGTGCTTTTTCAGCCCTGGCCGGGTGGGCGGCGCAAGACCTTGGCTTTCAGCCCGAGAGCCACTTGACCAGTGGCCAAGTCTTGGTGAGTGGTGATTGGTGGGCGTTGGGCGGTTGAGGTTCGAGACCGAGCTGCACAAACACCTTGTATTGGCATTATAAGTGTCAATTTAATTAGCGCACTGCAGGCCACCAGCGCCCCAGATGCCAAGCGCAGAGCGGGCTTGTGCACCTGCCTGCACTTGGGTCTTGTGGCCACGGCCCATCATCGACATTTCATGGCTTGCCCATGGATTAACCCGTATTAAAAAAATAATTCAAAAGAACTCTAAATAAACCTTCTAAATACTGCTGGCAAAGAACCGCATTTTTTGGATCAAGAAAAGATCATCCACAACAATGACAATTCCGTCATTAAAAAAACCCATTCAAGCTTAAATACTCCGAATGAATTTACCCAAGCGAGTCTCAGATGTTTGGGTTTGCGCGTTCAGTTTTTTAATCAGTACCCTGAGTTTGGAAAAAATCCACTCGACATCGCCATTCTGACAATTTCGTAAAGATTCAAATAATTAAGCATTTACAACAATTAATTCGAATTAAGTACATTACTTAGAAAACATTTTTATCAAACCAAGAGCAGGTTTGAGCATGCTGGAAGGTTGCAAAAATGCCATGCAATGCCGCTTGCAAAATGGGTTCATGCGACACCGTTTAAATGAAAACCGTCGTCAAACACCTTGTATTCAGGCGCTTGGGCATGTGCATGGATCTGGATTTTTTCCAACGCACCGATTCTGTGATTTGGTGATTGAAATGCAAGCATTGGCTTGAAACCGCATTGGCTTGGATGTAAAATCTAAAGGCTTAAATGGGTAAAAGCTCTCCCACCGAATCATTATCAAGGCACGCAAGAAGATGACTTTTTCCACTTTGCCAGCGGTTTTCGTTTCATCGCGATTTTCTCTGGTTTTAACCCTTGCGCTGAGCTTCTTCATGGCCAGCGCCAATGCCCAGAAAACCCCTCCTGCTCCTGAAAAACCGGCGGCAGCACAAGAATCGCGGGGCAGTTATTTGGTCAGCGTACCCGGCGGGGGCCGCGCCGCACCGGACATCGCCCGGATTTTGAATCGGGGTGAACTGATTGTCGCCATGGTGGCCACCGACACGCCACCCTTTTTCTCCGAAGTCAATGGCGTCATGGTCGGCATTGACATCGACCTGGTCAATGAAATTGCGGCCGAATTGAAAGTCCCTGTGCGCTACGAGCGCAGTGCCAAAACCTTCAACCAAGTGGTGGAGGTGGTGGCCGATGGCAAGGCCGATTTTGGCATCAGCAAACTGGCACGCACTTTGGCGCGCGCCAAGATGGTCAACTACACCGTGCCCTACATGGGCATCAAGCATGCCCTGCTGGTGAACCGTTTGGCATTTGCCAAAATTGCCAAAGACCGCCCTGCCCCCCAAGTTATTCGTGAATTCACCGGCACTTTGGGGGTTTTGGCGGGTGCATCTTGGGAGGAGTTTGCACGCAAGAACTTCCCCAAAGCCGAAATGGTTCGCTTCAAAACTTGGGAGCTGGCGGTTGAAGCGGTCAAACAGGGCAAGATAGTGGCCGCTTACCGAGACGAGTTCGAGGTCAACACCGTGTTCCAGGAAGACCCCAAGCTGACCCTGACCTTGCGCACCATCACCTTTAATGACCTGGAGTCTTCACTGGCCATGCCCGTGGGCATCAATGACCGTGCCCTGCTGGGGTTTCTCAACGAATTCATCTCACTGCGCGCTGAAAAGCCCTCCATTGACTCCATTATGAAAGCCATGAAATGAGCACGGCCATCCCCGCACCAAAGTTATCCCTGCAAAAATTTGTAGGCATCACCACCACCCCCTGGGCCGTTTTGGGGTGTTTGATTTTCGGCGGATTTTTAGGCACCCTCTTTCCTGAATTTTCCAAGCCCCTGTCGGTGGTTGGCAGCGTCTATGTGGACCTGCTGACCATGATCGTGATGCCTTTTTTGGTCTCGTCGGTGATTTTCAGCCTGCAAAAGCTGTTTCGCGAAGGCGGGGCAGGCAAGGTCTTGGGGCGTTTGGTCACGGTCTTTTTGGTCGCCACCTTTGCCACCGCCTTGCTGTCCACAGTGGCCGCGAACTTGGTCTCTCCTGGCTCGCACATGTCGGATTCAGACCGCGAAACCTTGGGCAAAATCGTGGGCAAAGAATCTGACGGCAACAACACCGTGATGGCATTGCGCACGCTGGAGGCACCCAAGAAGGACGTCTCCATCAAAGACGTGATGGACTCCTTGATTCCCTCGAATATTTTCGCCTCGCTGGCCAATGGCGAGACCCTCAAGGCGCTGATTTTTGCCTTGTTGTTTGGCATGGCTGCAGGTCAAGTGCCCACGCGCATTTCGGACGGCTTGAACCAAACCCTGGAGACCATTTACGGGGCCTGTCAAACCTTGACCAAATGGATCAACATCCCCCTGCCCATTGTGCTCATTTGCTTGTCCGCCAGCCAGATCGCCACGACCGGCTTGGAATCCATCTTTGCCATGGGCAATTTTGTCCTGAGCTTCTGCGCCATCGTGATGGTATTTTTGTTGATTTGCCTTTTGGTGCTGCGTTTTCGCTCAGAAATGCCCATGGGCAAAGTGGTCAGCAGTCTCAAAACCGCTTTCGCCCTGGCCGTGGCCACCAACAACACCGCCACCTGCATGCCCGCCATGATCGACGGCATGACCTCTGGCTTGAATTTCATGCGCAGCCGGGTGGAACTCTTGGTGCCCTTGGCCGCGTCATTGATGCGCGCCGGAGCCGTGACCTATTTTGTTTGCGCCACCCTTTTCATTGCCGACATGTACGGCCGAACCATCACCATGAACGAGCTGGGGATGTTGGTGGCATTGGCCGCCATGGCAGGCTTTGCCACGGCCGGCATGACCGGCGTGGTCACGGTCGGCCTGGTGGGTACGCTGTGCTCCTACCTGGGCCTGCCCTTTGAGGCGGCCTTCATTTTGTTTGTGGCGGTGGATCCGATTTGCACCATTTTCCGCACTTCGCTCAATGTGATCGGCAGCTGCGCCGCCATTTCAGTGATATGCCCCACCCCACTCAAGATCTAAAGACCCGGCATCCATGCTGGCGATAAAGACATTCAACTGGTCACTTACGCCTCTTTGAGGCGTCTGTTTGCATTTTGTTTTCCAATACCTCCCGCATCCTTCAGCACCCGCTCTTTCTTTTGGTGTGCGCGGCCATGGGCGGTCTGCTTGGCTATGCTTGGCCAGCAGCCAGCCCCACGCTGGAAGGGCTGGGCTATGTTTATCTCTTTTTGTTGGAGATGTGCGCCATCCCCCTGATCATGGTGGCTGTGGTGTTGGGGCTCAAGCAAATGATCAGCCTGCCCAACGCCTCGGTCAGGTTGTCAGGCATTTTGTTAGCCGGTCTTGCCGCGGTTTTGGTGGCCGGTTTGCTGGGCTCTTTTGGCGCTGCAGCAATCATGGGCAAAGAAGTTTTGTCAGACAGCCAACGCGCCGTGCTGGGCGAATTCACCTCTTTGGCGGCTCCCGCACTGGAAATCAATCTGCGCGGCGAACCAGAAACCGCCAGCACGCACAGCGTGATCAAAGAATTGGTGCCGTCCAATATATTGATGGCGCTGGCCCAAGGCAGTGTGCCCGCCATTTTGTTGGGCGCGCTTTTGTTTGGCATTGCCCTGGCCCAACAAGTCGGCCCAGACTCCAAATCATTCTTTGGCACCTTGGAGATGATTTACCGCTCGCTTGAGGTGCTGATTGACCGAATCAACTATCTGCTGCCCTTGGCCGCCCTGTCCTTTGCAGGGGCCTTGACCGGCGCCAACGACAGCAAACTCATCGCATCCGTGGGTGGCTTTTTGTGGCCATTTCTCGGCCTGTCTTTCGCAGTGACCTGCTCGATCTTGGTGTTGATTGCCTACCTCAGTGGTCGCAGCTTGGGTTCTGTTGTGCAAATGATGATCAAGCCCATCACCACCTCCATGATTTCGCCGCTGCCCACGGCAGCGGTGCCCAATTACATCGAGATCATGAGCAACCAACTGGGGTTCACACGGGCCATATCCGAACTGGTGGCCCCGATTTCTCCCTATTTCTTTCGAACTGGTGAGGCTCTGTTTTTTGGCATGCTGGGGGTTTTCCTGTCGCGCCTTTACAACCATGCCTTGCCGCCCATGGAGCTGGTCCAAATTGGGCTGTTGGCGGCCACTGCGGCTTTTGTCAGCGTAGGCTCTTTTGGCATCGCACCGGTGTTGCTCAGTTCGGTGATGCTGGTGGCCTTGGACCTGCCGCTGGAAGGCATTCTTCCCGCACTCCTGGCCATCGAGGTGATTTGTTCTGGCATTCGCAACGTGGTCTCTTCCATGTGCGCCTGCGGCCTGATTGCACTGGCCTCCAAAGGCCTGATCCAACGTGGCGCCGACGACCTGAGCGAACTTAAAAACACGCTGGTCATGGCCGTTTTTGACCGCAAGCTGATGTGGGCCAGTTTGGCGCTGACCCTGTTGGCCTTGACGCTGACCTTCCTGACCGGGGTGGGTGTGGGCATGCGGCGCTGATCAACCCTCAAACCGATGGGGCCGCCCTGCCAGGCGCAAGTGTTTGATTCATCAAGTATTTAAAGCGCAAGCAAGCGGCCAACTGCCGGCTTTAGGTTCAATCAGGCGATCAGCTTGAGGGTTTGCTCGAACGCAAATTTGGCCACCAAGGGCGATGTCATTTTGTGCAGGTCAATCACCGATGCGTTGGGCGGAAAACCAATGCGCTCGGACATGGCCACCAGTTTGCCCGTGTCAAAGCCATCGTCCACCTGGTGGTATGCCACCTGGGTGTGGGTGTGGCCATCGTCTTTCAAGGCTTGAAACGGGTTGGGGCCGGCGTACAGCGAGGGCCAACGATCGGCGATGCAGGGGTGCAAGTTGAAAAATCCGAAACGTGGAAACGAGAACAAACGCTGATCGATGCGCTGGCCGAAAGTGGCCGAGAGACAAATATCTGGCCGCCATTCCTGCTCATAACGTTCATAAAAGGAGTCCGTCTTCACACGATCTTTATGAACCGGCAATCCATGCTGCAGCGCCAGGTGTTCAACCATCAACTCCTCGTGCAATTCATGCGGATACTGCCAAAGCCGCTTGTCCCTGCTGACGAAGGTTTGGGTCGGGTCGTCCGTGGCCACACCGACCACCTCAATGCCGTGACGCTCTCCCCGGTTGAGGAACTCGTCGAGCACGCAAAAACCACGGTAGAAACTGCCAAAAATCACGAGCCGAACCATAAAACCCCAAAGATTAAAAAAACGATGTCCAGCTTTAAGGCGAAGTCCAATCCGCAACTGCGGATGGAAACACATTGGGCCAAGCCAGCAAATTGCGCTTGCCAACGGGGCTGATGCCCAATTTGACAAACACTTTGGCCCTTGACTCGACCGCCATTTGCTGCGGACTGCCCCCCTTGGTCAAGACCGGGAATTCAAAACGCAACAGTTGTGAGCGGTTGTCTCTTTGCGCGCTGGAAGTGGGCTCACGGTGTTTCGCAATGAAACTCAAAAGCGCCCAGGGGTCAGAAAAACGGTAGCTCACCAGCTTGTCATCCACCTCCATCCAGGGCTGTAGCAAATCGGGCAAGGCTTGTGTGGGAATGTCCTTGGCAATGCGCATGGAAAGCTCAATGTCCTTGCCTGGCTCCCAGCGCAAGGGCCTGGCCAGATCGCGTTGGCGCAGCACTTGGCCGCCGATGGCCAAACGCCATTCGATGATTTTGTTGCCGTCGACCTCGTTGGCTTGGTTGGCCCTGAATTCAATGGAAACGTCGTAACCTGGCGTGGCGTTGTCGTCGGTGTCAAACAAGGGCGCCATGAAGGCACGCACCTGCTCGATTTGATCGGCACTGCGCTGGACAGAAGCGCTGAAAGCAGGTTTGGTGTTCCTGTTTTTTTCTGGCCACAATTGAACAGCCCGTTCGTACGACTTCAGCACCGAGGCGATGGCACTGGCGTCTGCGGCCGTGCGACCCTGGGCCGCATTGAATGTGCCTGAGGTGAAGGGCGACTGTCCAGCCAAATCGCGGTTGAAAGCCTCGGCAAAACTGGTCCAAGCCGTTTGTTGCTCTTTGGCGCGCAGTTCACCGCAACGGCGTTGCAAGCCGCCTTGCATCTGCTGCAGGCGCTCCGAAAATACGTCGCCGTCGTTTCGGCCCACGGGCTTGACGCTGATTTTGTCGCTGCAGTTCTTCAACTCAATGTCCAATGCACCGGTTTGCACAAACTGCTCTAAGGCCAACAGGTTGCTGCTCGGGCTCTTGCTGCGGTAACGCTTGAGGTCCTTCACAATGCCTTGCCAGCGCCTGACCAACAAGCCCGATGACTGGCTCTGCGAAATCTGGGAAAGCAATTTTTCAGCCTCCTTGGACAAGCCATCCAACAGGCTTTGCTGGTCGGCGACATAGCTGGCCAGCGCCAAGGGATCGGCCACGGCAAAGGCTTGCAGCATGGGGTTTTTTTCACCCAGCCAGGCCTTGAATTCTTTGTCGCGGACCAAATACACCTCGGAGCGAAGCAGCACTTCGTCCAAATCCCTCAAGCGCGCCAAGGCATCGCCCGAAATCACACCCTGCAATTCATTGGCGGCAACTTTGCTGCCCATCTCCAGCAAAGCCATTTGAATGCGGGTCAAGCGTGTGCGTTCGGACTCCCCGCCCGTCACCGAGGCGCCGTCGCGCGGCATGGGCACAATCGCTTGCGCCAACAAACTGGTCATGTTGGCTGCGATGGCTTGGCCGACCACGCGGTCAATTTCTGAAATCACAGGGGCTGGAAATTTGGGCAACAAGTCGGCTTGGAACTTTTTCCGCTTGTCTGCCATCAGCAAGACTTTGTCCAATTTGGACTCGTCCCAATTGATCAACGTCTGAGAACCCACTGTGGGCAGTGGTTTTTGGCTGGGCACGCTCAAATACGACTGATTCACCAAGACCGCCAAGCTGCTGCTCAACGCCGCCCGGTCTGGAGAAAACGCCCATTTGTTGTCCTTGTCTGACCATGCCAAACCATTGCCCAAACCGGCACTTTCCGATCCGCGCACGCGGGCCCACTCGGCGGCGAACACGGCATATTGCTCATTCCCCTGCGCGTTCATTTTGGCCACTTGTTCCGGCCCAATCAAGGCGGATTTTTGGGCTCTTTGCATCAAATCATCAAAGGCATTGCCCAACTGCATGGTGGGTCGTTGCATCCAAACGCCCTTGCCTGGCTTCATCAGTTCTTCTTCCAACTGCAAATCTTCCAGCAGAGATTTCAAGGACTGAATGCTCTCTTGCGTATCGAGGCTGGCAAAAGAGCCGTCGAGCAACTGGTTCAAGCGCTCAACCACCACGTCCTCGGTTTGCAGCAATTCATTTTCTAAAAACAGTTTTTGCCGAATCGCTTTGTGCGCCAGGTCCAAGGAGCAACTGGCTGCAGCCTGCATGGGCGCTAAAGCAACGGGCGGCAGGTTGCCCGCGTATTTTCTAAACAAGGCGGCCAAGCGGTCTTCGTTGCCTGATACCTCAAAACCCAACAGGGTTTTCATGATGAGTTTCACGTCTGCGCCGACAGGGCGCTGGTTCACATCAGACAGTCTGGCCCTGGCCTGCAACACCCGGTCCAGTGACTCCACACGGGACATGAATTGGAGCGTGGCGGAAAACTCCGCCAACTCTTCCACCGAAAGGCCTGAGCTGGTTTTGTTGGCCACCGCTTCTTCCCATCCCGCAGGAAAGGTGCATGGCGCATTTTGAATCAACAAACCCGTTGAGGGGTCGGTGGCAACCCCCGTCAATTGAGACAAACGTGCATCCAGACCCAAATGCACAGGCTTGAGGGCACTTTCTATGAAGCTTTGCTCAATGCGCGTTTGCAATTTATCCTGAATCGGGTCGAAGTAAGACAAGGAACCTGGCATGAACAGCGACACCAATTTGGCCGAATCAATTTGCGCCAACAAAGCCAAATCTTCCATATCGCGGCGCTGATCAGCAGGCGAGTCAGAGGGCTTGAAATTCACTTGCCCAGCGCTGGTCTTCATGCGCGAGATGGCCGCCACCAAGTCGCTGACTTGGGTGTCCAGTCGAAAACTGCTGTAGGCCAGCCCAATGCTCCAAAAACCAACGACGCCCACGCCCAACCAGCGCGCCGTGCGGTTGATCAGTGGCCGCTGCATGCGCTGGCTGGCGCTGGGTCGCACCAGGCCCGACTCGGCGAAAATCTTGCGCTCGAAAATGTCTTTCAAGAAGGCCGGCCTCACGCCCCAATCTGGCCCTGTTGTGACCAGTGGTTGCGCCCCATCCAGGGCCGACATCTCGGGGGTCAAATCGGTCGCCGCGGCCTGCGTTGCGTCCGACTGGGCACGCAAGACCACGCTGTCGCTGCAATCGCCCGTCAAATAAAAACCACGCAAAATAAAGGGCTCGTGGTAAGCACTGGGTCGCATCAACTCATCGGCGAACAATTTCAAACCACCACGCAAGCGCTCAACCGCGTTGGGCAGCAGGAAATACGGGGCACTGTCCTCGCCTGGCAACTCCAATGCGCTCATCTCTGCTGAGGCGTCGGACAAAGAAGAAACCACCGCATTCATCGCCTCATCGACCCAAGACGATTGGTAAGGTGCCGAGAGTTCGTAAGGGGTTGACCAACCCAAAATGCTGCTTCTCAATGCATCTGGCAAACCCGAGGCAAAGCGCGCAAAACCTTCCACTTCGTCGCAGTCGGATACCACCAAGTAAATCGGGAACCTCAGGGCAAATCGGTTTTGCGCCAACCACAAGCGCCTGTGCAAGGATTTGGCCGTGGCCACCATCTCCAGCAAGGCCTGTGGGTCATCGCGCAACAACATATGGGCCGAAACCGACAAGACCACCGAATCAAAAGGCCTCTCGGGCCGGTAATCACGGCACAGCCCGAGGAACTCATCCCAGGTTCGATTGTCCGAATTGTCGCCCTCAGGGGAGCCCAATGATTCGGCCTGCAACTGAACCGCAATGCCTTTGTCAAAAAAGTTCCAGGTCATGCCCTGGGCTGAGGCCTTCATGGACGCGTCGGCGCTCAGGGCACTTTGCAAACCCGACTGCACCAAGGGCAGGCCTTCTGGGCCGCCTTTTTCATTGATGACCAACACCCAAGGAATGTTGTAGCGCTCCCCACGCGAGACCACATTGGTCTCAATCAATTCCACCGCTTGGCGAAAAGACTGTTTCAACGAATCCACGCTCAACAGCGCGATTTGGCTGGTTTGGGGTTTCTTGGCCTCATCGGCACCGCGCACAGCGGCCCACACCACCACCCCCAAAAGGATCATTACAACAACGATGAGCCCCAGCAGGGTCATGATCGCCAAGTTGTCAGATAAAAAATTCAGCACAGCAAGGCCCTTTGATTTTTTTCAGCCCACCATCAGGCCGAGCGCCTGCACGACGGCCACTGGCGCTTCCAGCAATTTGCGAATGGGCCACGACTGCCAAAGCCACAAAAGCTCAGACAAGCCCAGCAGCAGCAAGAGCGATAACAAAAAGATGAACGTCCAGCGGTTGATGCGGCCCAGACGCTGGGCTTTCAAATGCGACAAAGTGCTGGTGTAGGCCTGCGGCACGAGGACGCGATCACGGCCTTGTAAATCGGGGGCCCGCTGGTAGACAAACTGAAACAACTCGCGGCGCAAGGCAGCCAGTTGCTCTGCGCCATCGGGCATGCCACGGTGTCGGCCCTGAAAGCCCAGGGAAAGCACATGCAAGTAAAGCGCAGCGGCGCGGCGCTGAGACGACTCGCGGGCCAGCAAAATTTGCTCAATCTCATTAAAAACTTTGTCACCCGCCAAACTGCTGCGAAACAACGTGGCTTCCAACAGCACATGTCGCCAGTCATTGCGGCCAGCCCAATCCAAATTGAGCATCAACTCGTCTGCCAGAACCGCTTTGAGAAAGCGGGACTGATTTTCAGTGTCCACCCCGGCTTTGCCACCCAAGCGGCGCACTTCCAGGGTTTGCATTTCGATAACTTGCACCAATTGCTTGCTGAGATTGGCCGCAATCGCCTCTGCATCGGCTTCGGTTGCCCGCAAGGCCATGCGACGCGCACGCTCAATTTCGCTGTAGAAAATCCGAAAATGGGTGGTGGCCAGATCAACCGGCTCCCCCATCACGACAGCAGAGGCGGAATCAGCCATGGGCAACGTCTCTCCAATAAAAAGGTGTGTTCATCTCGCTCATCCTTTGGTGAACAACACCAGTTCTTGTGGCCGAGTGGCAGAACGCGATTCGTTGGCGTTGCTGATGACCAGGGCCTGCGCCGCCACAATGGTGTCGCTCGAGACATCGATGCTGAACAAGGTGTAGCCCACACTGGAGCGCACCCCCAATTCGGGGGCTTCTTCAATGCGCTGGCGTGACGCGCCCAGCACGCGGCGGTCGCTCAGTGAGGTCCACACCGTTTCCGAACCGATCACGGCACCGGCCATCCAACTGACCAACTCGCGCTCTGACGGCCCGCGCAAGCCGATCACCAAGGTTTTTCCCAGCCATTGCGGGTCCATCTCGAGGGAGAAGACCCCCTCTTTGAAGCCAAATACCCGGGTGCGCCAGTCTTGACTGACCTCGCCCACCGAGTCCTCAATGGACTGCAGCAAAGGCTCAAACACGCCCCAAGGGTTGGCATGGTCCCAAGGCGGCGGCATCAAGGGCACGGCCCCGGGACGCAGCATGGACAGGCCCCCCAGTTGGGCACACAGGGCCAAAAACAGGGCATAGGGCGTGATCACCGGCGATCGCAAAACCGCCTCCAGCACCGGCAGCATGGCCGACAAATGCGCCAACCGCTCACGCTGCTCCAACATGTTCAAGCGGTCTTCGATGCGAGAAGATGGCACCGCCGTCTGCTTGGCCAAAAAAGCCGCCTTGCTGCGCATTTGCGCCGCCAACATCTGGGCACGGCTCTTCAATGGACTGCCAGGCGAGACTTCCAGCAAAGCCGGCATGTAAGCGCCAAGTTTGAACACCTCGTTGTCTTTTTGAACCGTCAAAATTTGCAAATGCATCAGCACCGATGGCGGCACATCGCCTGCCATCAAGGCCAAATTGGCACCCATGCGCGGCACATCCACCGGCAAGGCTTCAGAGACTTCATCTTCCACGGGCAGCGCATTCATCGCCTTGAAACGCGATGGCTGGCCGGGGTCGCGCATCGAGCGCACGCGCCCCATGGTCAGGTAGACTGCCATGGGGCCCTGCTCCAGCGATTCGGAAAATGGCAGCAAATCGAATTCCAGGCCGCCCGCCAAATGGCTGCCTGACAAAACCACCGCGGTACCATCAGGCATCACCACGTCCAGCGCAGTTACCCGCAGCAAGCCCGTGGCCAGCAGGCCTTGGTCAATCTCCAGCATGCGCACACCCCAGGCATAGGGGTTGGCCGCCAAGCCGTGCCAAGCCAAAAGCGCGTCCACACGGGCGCTTTCTTGTTGAAAATGCTGAGGGCTGAGCAACATGCCCTCATGCCATTGAATGCGTTCTGGAGGTGGTTCTTTGAAAGTCACTTTGGAAATCTTTTGAATGAATGGCCCAAAAA
>CAMCNQ010000065.1 GCA_945875955.1 Limnohabitans sp. Rim8
TTGGTGACAAGCATCCGCCAGTGGGCCCGGTTTTTTGGGCATTTCGCATCAAGGTTGGCGTTGGCTTGCTCATGCTCGCTGTCAGTTGGTTTGCCAGCTACGAGCTGAAATTCAAGTCTAGCCTTTCCAAACGCACAGCCATGGTCTTGGTGGCCATGACCTTTGCCGGGTGGGTGGCCTTGATCTCGGGTTGGTACGTCACAGAAATTGGTCGGCAACCCTGGCTGGTGCATGGGGTACTGACCACTGCGCAAGCCGCCTCACAAGTGCCGGCGGGCAACATTGCGCTTTCTTTGGCCATGTACCTCACCTTGTATGTGGCCTTGCTGAGTGCTTATGTGTCGGTGGTTTTTTACCTGGCCAAAAAGGCTGTGGACGGCGGCCATGAACCCATGACCGACTTGAAAGGAATGCGTCATGCTTGAATTGGGTGTGGACTTGATGAGCCCTGCGGGTTGGCTGCCTTTGGTGTTTGCCTTGGTCATGGCTTTGGCCATGTTGGCTTACGTCATCTTGGACGGCTATGACCTGGGTGTAGGTGCTTTGCTCGACGGCGCCGATTCGGTAGAACAAAAAGACATCATGATCGCCAGCATTGGTCCTTTTTGGGACGCCAACGAAACTTGGTTGGTGCTGGGTGTGGGCGTGTTGTTGGTGGGTTTTCCTATGGCGCACGGCGTCATCTTGGGTGCTTTGTACCTGCCTGTGGCGCTCATGCTGGTAGCCCTGTCTTTGCGCGGCGTGGCGTTTGATTTTCGGGTCAAAGCCAAAGCGCACCACCGTCCTCTGTGGGACAAAACCTTTTACATCGGTTCATTGCTGGCCTCATGGTCGCAAGGTTTCATGTTGGGCCAACTCATCACAGGCTTCCAGCAAGACACGGCAGGCTATCTGTTTAGCGCCTTGATTGGCTTTTGCTTGGTGTTTGCTTACCGCTTATTGGGCGCTGGCTGGCTGATCATGAAAACCGAAGGCGCCTTGCAATTGCGGGCTGTCGAGTGGGCCAAAAACAGCTTGTGGCTGACCGCAGCCGGTGTGTTGGCCATTTCTGTGGCAACACCGTCGGTGAGCCCGCGCATCTTCGACAAGTGGTTCAGCTTCCCGAATCTGCTGATGCTGCTGCCCATCCCTGTCATGACCTTGGCCTTGTTTGTGGTCATTTGGCGCAGCTTGTCCAGGCTGCCTACACGCTTTGCGCAGGGTAACCAGTATGGGGCAGGCGTGCCCTTTGCCTGCAGCGTGGGTGTCTTCTTGCTCTCTTTTTACGGTTTGGCTTACAGCCTGTTTCCGTGGCTGGTGATTGACAAAATCAACATCTGGCAAGCCGCCAGTTCACCAGAGGCCTTGCTGGTGATTTTTTACGGGGTGGTGGTGGTGTTGCCCGTCATCATTGGCTACACCGTCTTCGCCTACCGCGTTTTTTGGGGCAAGTCCACCCAACTGCGCTACTGATTTTGAAAGACAGAAATGGCTTACACCGAAAAATTTCAACATTGAGCCGATATCGCCATGAATGAAGTGGCCTGTAAATCATCCTGTTTGAATGACGCAAAGCGCCAGAGACATCGCCTCAACCCATCCAGGAATTCAATGGCAAAAGTACTGTTTCAGTTTGGAGAGAACCTTCCCGGATTTAATGTGCCGGTACTGAATGAACGGGCAGTGAGGGCAGCTGCAGGCATTTTGTTTTTCTTCGCGATGGTCACATTCATGAACGCCATGCTGCTTGGAAACTTTCAGCCCACGCGTGTGTTTGTAGTCGCGTTTTTGATTGACTTCACGCTGCGGATTTTCGTGAACCCGAAGTTTTCTCCCAGCTTGATTTTGGGGCAGTGGATGGTTCGCAAGCAAGAGCCCGAGTATGTGGGTGCACCACAAAAACGCTTTGCATGGGCCATTGGTTTTGCGATGGCGTTACTGATGCTTTACTTGATTGTCATCAAGGGGGTGATTGGCCCCATCAACATGTTGGTGTGTGGCACTTGCCTGTTGCTTCTCTTCTTTGAGTCTTCATTTGGCATTTGTATTGGCTGCAAACTGTATGACATGTTGAGCAAAAACAAGGTCGAGCTTTGCCCCGGCAACGTGTGCAGCTTCAATCCGCCCCTTGGCGCAGGTGGCACATGGGTGCAGGGGGCAGTGTTGGCCTTGTTCTTGGGGGCTGTTTTCATTGTGGCGGGCTGGGTATATGGTCATTCCGCATCACAGCAGGTCATTCCGGGCGCAGGGGCTTCTACTGCGCCACAAGACCCCGCTGAAGCGGAGCGCTGCAAAGTGCCTGAATTTGCCAAAAAAATCGGCCACGAACAGCAATGGAAATTGCACAACGGATGTCAATAAAAGAAGCTTTTATGCCGATCGCAGAACTCAAGTCGATGGGAGATCTCGGTCATGAGAGCGTTAGCGGATTGGATGCAGGACTGGCCAATGCCAAGTCATGGGTCAGTTGTGCGATTGACAGCATTTTCTGATTCTCTTGGTTGTTCGCTCAGAATGCGATCTTTTCTGCTTCCAGATAGGCCAGGCTGACATATTTTCCGATATTGCCATCAAAGCCTTGCATGGTCTTGGCCCTTGCGACCACACGTGGGTCTTTGAGCACAGCGGCTTTTGCATCGGCTTCTGATTTACCCTCTTCCACCGCCTTGAGGCAAGGCTCCCAAATGCCCGCCATGAACTCGCCATAGGTCTTGAGCAGGTCTGGGCGTGCCTGGCCGTGGCCGGGCACCCACAGCTGGTCGCCCGTGGCTGCCTGCAGGGCTTTGTAATATTTGAAGGTGCCGGGGTAGGAGCCCTCGTCCATGTTGGCGATGCGGTTGGTCATGGCGATATCGCCCACCGCCGTGACCTTGTCTTGCACCACCTCGACACACAAGTCTGAGGGTGTATGCGCAGTGCCGCAATGGTGCATGCGAAAGCTCACATCGCCGATCTGAATCAGTTGGCCATGCTGCACGGGCGTATTGGGCACCACCACCTCAGTGCCCAATGTGGATTGATTTGTCCAGCGCTCCATCAGGCTTCGCCACAAATTGCCTTCGGTGCCTTTGAGTTTCTCTATGGTGCTGGGCAGCGCGTAGATCGGCAGCTTATCGCCATAGGTTTTGACAAAAGCATGGTTGCCCAGCCAATGGTCTCCGTGGTAGTGGCTGTTGAAAACAGCCACTACGGGTTTGTCAGTCACCTTGCGGATCATGCGAATGGCCATCTGGCCGATTTGCAGCGAAGCCCCCGAATCGATCACCACCACACCGGCCGTGGTCACCACAAAGATGACGTTGGCCATCATGCCCCGGTTTTCAGGGGTAGGAAATCCGTCGGGGGAGTAGATCATCCAGACATGGGGCGAAAGTTGCTGCGCAGGTATGTCAGCCACTGGAGGGCCTTCGATGAAGTCCTGCGCTTGCTGGGCCAGCAAACGGGCCTCCGGCCACATCGCCACACCACCCAAGGCAGCACTGGCCAACAACAGTTGTCTTCTTTTCATGGTGATCCCTGCTCCAACGGTGCAGCGCCAGACAGTGTCAGTCGGCGCAGCACGCACACATCAAACGGCGTAACCCTTGTTGGGCAATGCACCCATGATTTGGGGGGTGTTGAGTTGGCGTGGCTTGATGCGACCGCCTTGGGCTTTGAGCCAGGTTTCGACCACATCCCACACTTGCTTGTTGCCCTGGTTACGGGCTTCTTCGGCCACCGGGGCCCAACCCGCCACCTTGTACTTTTTCCCTGCATCGATCAGCTGGCCTTTCAGGCGCATATCGCCAATGCGTTGGCCAGCCTTGGCCACCGGATTGCAGCTGTAGGTCAGGCCACCCACACGCACCATGTCGCCGCCTTGCTGGTAATAGGGGTCGGGGTTGAACAGGTTATCGGCCACGTCTTCGAGCACGGTCTTGATCGTCTCGCCCGTCATCTCGGTCACGGTGGCGTATGAGTATGTGGTGGCGGTCATGTCGAGCAGCCACTCGCGTGTGATGGCCTGGCCCGGCAAGAGCGTGGTGCCCCAGCGAAAGCCGGGAGAGAACGCGATGTCTGCGCCCTGCACGTCCAGCAGCGCGTCAATCAGCAACTGGTCACCCGTTCCGTTGAAGTTGCCACGGCGGTAAAGCAGTCCATCGGTCACGGCCAGCTTTTCGGTCAGCTTGCTTTCATAAGGCGCGCGGATCTTGGTGATCAGCGCGTCCATCTCCTTGTCGGCGGGCAACATGTTCGAGAACACGGGCAGCAGCTTGTAACGGAAGTCGCTGACTTTTTTGTCTTTGACTTCAAAATCGAGCACGCCCAGAAACTTGCTGTTCGAGCCCGCATTGGTGACGATGGTCTTGCCACCTTTATTCGAGACGATGGACGCAACAGGCATGCCGTCGTGCGTGTGGCCGCCCATGATGGCGTCGATGCCGCTGACGCGCGTGGCCATCTTCAGATCCACGTCCATGCCGTTGTGGCTGAGAACCACAACCACTTGGGCGCCTTTGCCACGGGCTTCGGTGACCATCTTTTGCATGTTCTCGTCTTGGATGCCGAACTCCCAGTCGGCCACCATGTAACGCGGGTTGGCAATCGGGGTGTAAGGAAAAGCCTGGCCTATGATGGCGCAAGGCACACCATTGATCTCGCGGATCACATAGGGCTTAAAAACCGGGTCGCCAAAGTCATTGGTCTTGACGTTCTGCGCCACAAAATCCACCTTGCCCGCGAAATCTTTCTCGATGATTTCCTTCACACGCTCCATGCCCAAGGTGAACTCCCAATGGCCGGTCATGACGTCCACACCCAGCAGTTTGCAGGCGTCGACCATGTCTTGGCCATTGGTCCACAAGCTGGTGCCCGAGCCTTGCCAGGTGTCACCACCGTCGAGCAACAAAGCACCGGGACGGCTGGCCTTCATGCGCTTGACCAGCGTGGCCAAATGCGCAAAACCACCCACTTTGCCGTAGCGTTTAGCGGCTTTTTCAAAATCAAGGAAAGTCAGTGCGTGCGCTTCGGCTGTGCCCGGGCGAATCTTGGCCGCTTGCAGCAAATACTCGCCCACCAAATGCGGCAGGTTGCCCTGCATGGCGCCAACCCCTAAGTTGATGCTGGGCTCTCGAAAATAAATCGGCTTGAGCTGGGCATGGCAATCGGTCATATGCAAAAAAGACACATTGCCGAACTTGGGGATGTCATACAAGCCATTGGCGGCGGTGGCCGCGCTGGACTGGGCATAAGCGCCCATGCTCATGCCAGCCATGGTGCCAGCGCCCATGACTTGGATAAATTCGCGTTTGGAGAGATTCATATTTGCAATGACTGATATATGCGGGTCTAAAAAACCCGGACCAGCCGGGTTATTAGGGGGATTACTGGTTCACAGGCGATTTAGGGTCAAGCAGCAAGCCCACGATATGGCGAATTTGTGTTTCGTTCAGGATGCCCATATGACCTGCACGAGGCATGTTGGAGCAAGCGTTGTAGGCCTTAGAGTTCCAGATCTTGCCCCAGGTGTATTCCACGATGGGCTTGCTGGCGGGATCGTCAGGGTTGGACACGCCACGGATCTTGCCGTAGTTGTACAGACTCGGTCCCAGTGTGCCGTAAGAAATTTCTTTCTTGTCCATCTGGTGGCAGTTGTAGCAGTTTCCGCCGTTGACGGCTGTCGCGGAATCAGTCCAAGTCAGACCACGACCGCTTTGGGCAATGGCTTCGCCTTGCTTCCAGTCACCGATGAATTTGCCATCCGAGGGCCATTTGATGGCTTTCATGTTGGCCTCTTCGATGCGCTTGGCGGTTTTTTCGTCCAAGGGTTTGCCTGCCACATCGGCTTCACTGCACACGCGGTTGGTTTCGTCGGTGGCGGTGATGCGCTCCACTTTCACATGACTTTCAGCACGGAAAGAAACCTTGACAATCTTGTCGGTCAGATCATTCAGTTCGGCCACAGAAGGACCGGATGCGCAGCCTGCGGCCACCAAAGCGGCAGCCAGGCTGGCCAGTACGAGTTGGGTCTTTTTGTTCATGGGGTTCTCCTGCTCGGTTCAGCGCTTGATGGCCGGGGCAACGGAAGCTGCGCCCTTGGCATTCACACCCAAGTAAGTGGACAGGGCGATCGTGGCATCGCTGGCAAAACCAGGATACGGAAAACGCTGCTGGCGGTAGCAGTCGTTCAGGCGCAGTTGCATGCTCCACATCTGACCGTTGGAGACGCGGTAAGCGGGCCAGGCGGCAAAGCCCACGCCGTCACCGGGGTTCTTGGTCAGGATGGGCAGGTCTTGCAAGCGGATGCGTTTGCCTTCTTCGCCGTGGCAGGAGGCACAAGAAAAGTCGTGCGATCCACCCCGTTGGAAGAACAGGCGCTTGCCCACTTCATAAAAAGTTTTTTCTTGAGGGTGCGCTTGTGACAGATTGAAGCGCTGACCTTTGGACTCAGCGGCGATCCAGGTGGCCAAGGCGGTTACATTGGCCATCTCGCCACGACCAAAGGCGGTTTTGGAGATTTCAGCCGCGTTGAAGCCTTGCAGGGTTTCCATGCAGGTCACCAGACGCGACTCGAGGTCTTGCATCTTTTGGGTATCGGCAAAGTATTTGGGCAACTCTACAAAGGCGCCCTTGAACACGCCGGGGCCTTTGCCCAAGTCGCATTTTTCGAGACTGGCGTTTTTGGGGCCGCGGGCTTTTTTCCAGAGGTCTTCGCCTTTGGCTTCAAAAAGCTCGGCGGGGTTGCCGTCTTGCAGCATGGCGCGGTATTCGTCAATGCCCTGACTGGCGGTTTTTTGGGCCAGAACTGGCACGGTACTCAGAGCCAGTGCTGTTGCCACGGCCAAACTTGATGCTTTGTACATTGTCACCTCTGTTGGTATTTTTCAAACGCGAAAAGAGTGAAGTTGTGACTTCACCCTTTACTCAGTCACCGCAGGATCACGAAACGGTGGCTTCGTCGGTGCGGGTATCGCCCTTGTTGTCTTTCCAGGTCACAGCGATTTTGTCACCGGCCTTGGCGCCTTTGACTACAAATTGCAGGAAAGGATTTTTAGACACTGCGGGGCCCCACTCGGCAGAGAACACGTCTTTGCCGTTGAGTTTGGCTGTCACTTCCTGAATGAACCAGGCGGGCACGGTTTTGCCGGAAGCGTCTTTACGCTGGCCGGTTTCCATTTCGTGGCTCATGAGCACACGAACGGTTGCTTTGTCGCCAGAGGCCTGGGCACGGATGCGCATTGGATCTGCCATTTTTCTCTCCTAAATCTTTCAGTGAATCAATGTGTGAAGGCTGCGTGCCGGGGCTTAGCCGCCGCAACCGCCCAGAGTGACCTTGACTTCTTTCTTGGCCCACAAAGCTTTGCCGTCGTTCATGATGGCCACAGCGTAGACATCGGACGACTGGCCCATTTTGGCGCGGGTCGAGAAATTGGCGTCGACAGTGTCAGTGACGTGGAACATGGCCACCAGAGCGGACGGGTTCTTCTCAACCATGATCAGCAATTGCTTGACGCCAGACAGCGTCGTGCTGGCACCCAAGGGCACCACAGCACCGTTTTCAGCGATGTCAGGGCCGATGATGGTCACATCTTTGCTTTCGGTCAGGCTGGTCGCTCCAGCGGCCTTGGCAGCGTCTTGCACCGACTTGGCGTCGAATGCGACTTTGTTGAACGCGGCGTGGGCGAATTGTGGGAAACCCGCAGTGGCCAAGAGGCCAGCCACAACAGCGCTTTGCTTGAGTGTCTCGCGACGGTTTTGCATCTGATATCTCCTTGATGATTGAGTGATGCTAGTGAAACAGGTTCAGCATGACAACGGGGGAATCCCCCGGTTTACTTGCTGGCCCCCTTGGAAATCCATTCGGCAATTTTTTTGGCGTCGGCATCTGGCAGTGACTGAGGTGGCATGGGAATTTGACCATAAACACCCACACCACCGGCCTTGATTTTGTTCAAAATATAGTCAGTCTTACCGACTTGTTTTTTCGCAATTTCGTTGAAGCCAGGGCCCACAATTTTCTTGTCCACACCGTGGCAAGCGGAGCAACTGTGTTTGTTCAGAAGGGCAATAGCGACCTTGGCCTCACTGTTTTCAGGCTTGGCAGCGGCAACAAGGGCTGCAGCAGCCACCTGCGTACCGGCCTTGGACTCAGGTTTGGTGGTGTCCGCGCCGCGCTGTGGGCCCACGATGCGGTTTTGCTCTTGCAAGTTGCCGTGGGCATTGCGCGCAAAGTCAGGCAGGAACGATGCCACTTTGATTTCAGGCGTGCAGTCCTTCATGCAAACCTTGTTGGCAGTGTCGGGGTTTTTGACGCCACCAAACTCATTGCCAGGCCACATGGCATGGGCTGTGCTCATGCCATTGCGGTTGGGCATGCGCGCTTGCACCTCGGCAATGTTCTTGTCCGACAGCACGTAGTTGTCGGGCACGATGTTGGCCATATTCAGCATGAAGGCCGTCACGGCATACACCTCTTCCGTGCTCAATGTCTTGGGGTTGGTCCAAGGCATGGCGCGGTTGATGTAGTCCCACAGGGTTGAGACCGTGGCCACTTTCATGATGGTGGTGCGACCGGGGTAATCACTGCGTTGCAAGTTGGCGACTCGGCCGTTTTTGATGTCTTCGGCGGTGGTGCCTCCAATCAGCGGGCTGAACACTTCATTCGACTCACCAAACACACCGTGACAATGAGCACACTTGCCTTCCCAGACATCCTGACCTTTGGCCACGGAGCCCGATCCCGCAGGTAAACCTTTGAAGTCAGGACGCACATCGATGTCCCACTTGGCGACTTCTTTGGGCGTAGCGGCTCTGCCCACGCCTGGGTATTGGGTGCTTTGTGCAAAGCCCAAGCCAGCAACGCAGAGCAACGCGAACGTCAATAGGGCATTACGAAACCTGGACATTTTTCACCTCACCGTTTTCTTGGACCAACCACGACTGGATGGCGTTGTTGTGATAGATCGATCGCGTGCCGCGCACTGAGCGCAGCTGTTGGTAAGTGGGTTGAACATGGCCCGTGTCATCTTGCGCACGGCTTTGGATGATGGCAGGCTTGCCGTCCCACACCCAATCGATGTTGAATCGGCTCAGAGCCTTGGAGAGCACAGGCGTCTCCAAGCGTGCCTGACGCCAATTGCGCCCGCCATCGGTGGACACATCCACGCGCTTGATCTTGCCCTTGCCCGACCAAGCCAGGCCCGTGATGTTGTAGAAACCTTTGTCGAGCAAGACTTGACCGCCAGAGGGCGTGGTCACCACGCTCTTGACTTCTTGCAAGTTGGTGTATTGGCGGTGCGTGCCATCTGGCTGCAAGTCGATGTAATGAATCGCTTCGTCTTTGGCTGCGTAAGGTTTGTCACCCACCTCCACACGGCGCAGGTACTTGACCCAGCTCACGCCTTGCACGCCGGGCACCACCAAACGCAGAGGGTAGCCGTTTTCGGGACGGAGCATTTCACCGTTTTGGCCGTACGCCACGATGACCTCACCCGAGGTGATGAGACTCATGGGGATGGTACGGGTCATGGACGAACCGTCGCCACCCTCGGCCAGCACAAACTTGCCGTTTTTCAGATCGGCACCGGCCAGCTCCAGCAGGGTGATCAGGGGCACGCCCGTAAACTCGCTGCAAGAAATCATGCCGTGCGTGTACTGCACTGTGGGCACAGCCACGTTGCCCCACTCCGTAGCGGTGTTGGCACCGCACTCGATGAAGGCAAAACGCGACACCGAAGGCAAACGCATGATCTCGTCCATGGTGAAGACCATGTTCTTTTTGACCATGCCATTGATCATGAAGCGGTGTTTGGACGGATCGATGTCCCACCAGCCTTGATGGTGACGCTCGAAGTGCAAACCGCTGGGCGTGACGATGCCAAACAAGGACTGCAAAGGCGCAAACGACACCGAAGCTTGTGTGGTTTGTGTCAGGCCAGGGCTTTGACGGCGCTGCAAGTTCGCTTCGAACTTGGAGGGTTTGCCGTAGCCTTCAACGGCCACGCCCTGCCCCAAGCCTACGGCGTGCTCAGGCAAGTTCAGGATGTTGGGATCGCCACCTTCGAGAGGTACCGGGTTACCCTGGGCCATGGCCATGGGGGCTGCTGCGCCTGCAGCAGCGGCTGCAAAGGCGTTGCGAATGAAATCACGGCGGCCTTTTTTGCCTTCGGCAAAGACCTCCTTGATGCCACTGGGGGTCAGGAAATTCTCGGGTGCTTTTTGCACCCTTCCTGAGTAGATGGTGTCTGCGTTCACACAAACTCCTTGTTGAGTTGATCATTCATGTCCGCACCGATGGCCAATTGCGTGCATACCGTTCGGCAAACCCTCGCTGCAGTGTCATCTGCAATCCGATAAAACACCTGAGCACCTTGGCGGCGCTTGCCCAACACACCCGACCGGAATAGGATGTTCAGGTGCTGCGACATGTTGGGTTGGGCCACGCCGATGTTCTCGAGCAATTGACCCACGTTTTTTTCACCCTGACAAAGCGCACTGATGATGCGAAGCCGAATGGGTGTCGACATCACAGCAAACAAGTCTGCCGCTTTGTCAAATGCCTCATCCTTTTCCACTGTCATGCTGCCCTTACCATTAGGTTTGTATATTCGGATGTTCGAATATATACGATAAGCGATGAATGTAAATCAGGGTTTACACGGGCTTGTTTCCTGATCAGGACAAACCCTGATGAAGGTTTACGGCCTTACTGCATCGATGAAAGCCCAATCGGAGGTCATGAACGATGAACTTCAATCCAGCCGTACCCATGCCTTTTAAAAAGGCAGGATATTTGTCAGCACTCCAAAAGGAGAATCCCTAAAAACTCATTTGAACTTGTAGTGATCACGGTTGACGACAGCAGCCACTGCATCCACCTCCTCTGGAAACATGCCCAAATTCAATTGGGTATTGCACTGCTCAACCATTCCGCGCAAAAAAGCCGCTGTGTTGATTCGGCCCTGGGGTTTGTAAATGGCACTGCCATCGCCACCGACCTTTGAAACGTGGCACGCCACGCATTTGTTGTCTGCAATCAGCTTCACGCCCAGTTGGAGATCGGCATTCTTGAAGATGGCAGGTTGCGCTTGGGCATGAAGCCCGCACAGAACCAACGCCATCGCAAATATGGAACCAAGGTTGTAACGCAGTTTCATGGTGTTCTCCCATCAAAAAAGCCGCCCAAGGAAACACCCAAGAGCGGCAAAAAAGCCACGAGTACCCGTCGAGCTTTCTACAAAATTGAGTTGAGCAAACTCAATTGCAAAAACTGGAAGTCACTTGGCGCCAGCCAAAATCCAAGTGGCCAAAGTCAATGCATCGGCCTCGCTCAAAGCTGCCTGAGCAGGCATCGGCACCGGACCCCATTTTCCAGCGCCCCCAGCCTTGATGCTCTTGGCCAAAGTGGCCGCAGCGTCTTTTTGGCCACTGTATTTTTTGGCAACGTCCTGATAGGAGGGGCCCACCAGTTTCTTGTCCACGGCGTGGCAAGCCATACAGGCATTTTTCTTGGCCAAGTCCATGTTGGCGAATGCAGGGGCTGACATCAGGGCAGAGATGGCAACAGCAGCAAAAATCAGTTTCATGAGAACTCCGTGAGAGGGGTTTTTAAATATAACCAATGGCTAATTTAACCTAAATCAAGACGGCTTTGTGAAAAACCGCTCTACTTTGGCTCGAGGTTTTTACTGAGCGCGTGCTGCACCAAGACCCAAAACCATCCCCAAAACACGGCCATCAGCCTCAGTCGAAAGCAGGCTGTTCGGGTTTGACCACCGTTTTTCCAGCAGCAGCCCAGGCATCAAAACCCCCTTTAATCGAGGAGACATTCAGGTAGCCCATGGTTTGCATGGTTTGCGCTGTCTTGATGAGTATCATGTTTTGAATCTGGCATGTGAACCGTGCCGCCTGCTGACGCAGGCATCGTTTTCACAGGGCCTTGCGCCCTTGCGCCATGCGCTCTTCCAGGTAGGGGCCATAAAAATCGGGCAGGTAGGCCCCTTCCATGCGCTCGGCCACTTCTTTGCCGCCGGGTCCAAAGAACAGCAGTGTGGGGGTAATGGAAACTTTCCATCGCCGGGTCAGTTCATCGTGTGTGGTGAGCTTGCCCGCAAAGTCGAGCACGGGTTG
>CAMCNQ010000066.1 GCA_945875955.1 Limnohabitans sp. Rim8
CAGGTAGTCGGCTTTCATGCTGCGCAGGTGGTTCAGTCCCCACAGGGGGTCAGAAGGGCCGGGGGGTCATGCGTGCGAGGCGTGGTTTTGTGAGTTCATGGCGAGATCTTCCACCGCTTGCGGATATGGAGTCTTGAATCGAATCGACACTTTAAGGTTATCCGTTGGCGATGGTTGACCGCTTACCTATACTTTGGACATGCCTGCTGTTCATGCCGCGCCCCGGTTCTCACCTGTCCGCCATTGGTTGCCACCTTGGGGGCTGCATGCCTGTGTACGTGCGGTGATTTGGCGCAGCACCGTGGGCATGGGCTTGACCGAATCGCAGCGATGGGGGCACTACCCTGCTGGCCCCGTGTGCACCATCAGTTACCTGCATCAGGGCAGCATCGATGTGCTGCCAGCAGGCGTGGGCCATGATGCCTTGGCTGCTCGCCAGCCCGCGCCGCGCATGTCGGTGATGGGGCCGCACAGTGCGCCCCGCAGCGCTTTTTATGGCCTTGAGTCTGAAGGCGTGATGCTCATTTTTTTCCCGATGCCCTTTGGGCCATGACCGGTGTGCCGCCTCAGACCCTGGGCGATCAGGTCGTGGATGCGCACAGCGCATTACCGCCGGCCTTGTTGGTCGTGTGCAGGCGTTTGTTCGAGGCGGATGATTTTCACCAAGGCGTGCAGCGGTTTTTTGATGACCTGTTGCCCATCTGGCAGCAGCGTGTGCTGAAGCTACCTGAACACAGTGAACAGCCTATGGCGTCGGGACAGAGCTTTGCGCCGTGGATACAGGCCCTGGCCATGCGGGCCGCCGCCACAGGCTGGGGCCGCAGTTTGCGACAGTCCGAGCGCCGCATCAAGCAGTGGACGGGTTGGTCATTGCGCAAATTGCAAGGCTCTGCAAGGGGCGAGGCCGTTTTTTTTGCCGTGATGCAAGCCATGCAGGAGGATCGACTGGACTGGACTCAAATTGCGCTGGACAACGGGTTTTCAGACCAAAGCCATTTCATCTGCGAGACCCGCCGCATCTCAGGCTTCAGCCCCGAAGCGTTGCGCCACGGACTCATCCATGAGGAAGCGTTTTGGGTCTATCGGGCATGGGCGCAGTTGGCAGGGTATGAGGTGCCAACGCCTGCGGCGCTGGCCGATTAGGCCCGCTGCCAAAGTGCCATGCCCCGCTGCGCCTTGCTGGCATCGCTGGGCGTGAGGCCCACGGGGCCTTGGGGTGTCTGGCGCAGCACATCGGCCAGCGCCATCAGCGACGAGTCGGGGCCGCTGAGCAGTTCCAGCTCCAGCTCCAGCAGCGGCTCGTTCAAAGCAGTGCCGGGCACATGGATGCGGCCTTGATCCAGCGCCACTTCGATTTGCGCGTCTGCTTGCGCAACAACCCAGCGCTGACGTTCAAAGTCGGTGCAAAACAGCGCCTTCAAATGCGGCCTCATCGCCATCAATTCGGCGGCCAGGACGCGGTCATCGATCAGCGTGTCAAAGGCCAAAGCTCCCGGGCTGGTGGGGCCTTCCCACTCTTGCCTGCGTGAGAGGCCGTTTTGGCTCTGCCCCGCAGTCTTGACGGTGAGCAGCCACTGATCGCCTGCCAACCGCTCGCGCACCGCCATGCGTCGTTGTTGCAGGGCCAGGTCGGGCGTATCGAAATAGGTGTTGACCAAGCGTTGCGTGTCACCCGTTGGGGTCAGCAAAGGGTGGGCCAGCAGGCTCGGCAGTTCAGCCGCATACAGGCTGAGTTTGAGTTCGGTTTCCATGGATCAAGTGCAGCTTTAGGGGGCTTGTCGGGGCTGAAGCCACCGACAGCCGCCGACCTGCAGCCGCCGTATCTACAAGCGGTTTGTGATACCGACCTTCAGGCAAAGCGCTCGCGCAAATACGCAACGATCGCGTCCGAGTCCTGCAGCCAACGGGCCTGACCATTGGCTTCGGTGATCTTCAGGCAGGGCACCTTGGTCGCGCCACTGGCTTGCAACAAGGCATCGCGGTTGGCGGCGTGGTGCTGCGCATCGCGCTTTTCAATCGGCAGCGACAAGCGCCGCATTTCCTGGCGCACCTTGATGCAAAACGGGCAGGTGCTGAACTGGTACAGCGCCAGGCTTTGGCACTGCTGGTCAATGGCGGCTTGCGCGGCGGGCGCACGTTGTACGCCAGCCGGCTGGGTCAACCGCTCTTTGAGCAGCATGACGGGGCCGAGCACGACGCGCAGGGTTCTGAAAAAGGCACGGATCACGGTTTTCATAAGGGTTCCAAAATTCAAAAGTGGGTGGATGAAAAATAGGGCGCTTGCAGCGTCATCACAGCAAACGCGCCAAATAGTGGCCCGTGAAGCTCATCTTGTTTTTAGCCAGTTGCTCGGGCGTGCCTTCGCCCACCACGGTGCCGCCACCAGCGCCGCCCTCAGGCCCCATGTCAATCAGCCAGTCGGCGGTTTTGATCACGTCCAGGTTGTGCTCGATGATGACGATGGTGTTGCCCGCGTCGCGCAATTGGTGCAGCACTTTGAGCAGCAGCGCGATGTCGGCAAAGTGCAGCCCGGTGGTGGGCTCGTCCAAGATGTACAGCGTGCGCCCGGTGTCGCGTTTGGACAGCTCCAGCGCGAGTTTGACACGCTGTGCCTCACCGCCCGACAGCGTGGTGGCGCTTTGACCCAAGCGGATGTAGCTCAGCCCCACGTCGAGCAGGGTTTGCAGTTTGCGCGCAATGGTGGGCACGGCGCTGAAGAAAGCAAAGGCGGTCTCTACCGTCATGTTCAATACCTGCGCGATGTTTTGGCCTTTGAATTGAATCTCCAGTGTTTCGCGGTTGTAGCGCATGCCGCGGCAAACATCACAGGGCACATACACATCGGGCAAAAAGTGCATCTCGACTTTGACCATGCCATCGCCTTGGCAGGCCTCGCAGCGGCCACCGGCCACGTTGAAGCTGAAACGCCCGGGGCCATAACCACGTTCGCGGGCGGCGGGCACCTCGGCCATCAGCTCGCGGATATGGGTGAACAGGCCGGTGTAAGTGGCCGGGTTGCTGCGCGGCGTGCGGCCAATGGGTGACTGGTCGACGTTGATGACTTTGTCGAAATGCTCCAGACCCAAGATGGCTTCGTGCGCAGCAGCTTCGTCGTGCGCGCGGTGGATCTGGTGGGCGGCGGCGGTGTACAGGGTGTCGTTGACCAAAGTGGATTTGCCCGAGCCCGAAACACCCGTCACGCAGGTCAGCAGGCCCACCGGAAATTTGACATGAACGCTTTTCAGGTTGTTGCCCGATGCACCCACGATCTCGATGAAGTCCTTGCCCGGCTTGTGGCGCTTGGGGATGTCGATTTTCTTGCGGCCCGACAGGTACTGGCCGGTGACCGAGTCGGGCGCGGCCAAAATGTCAGCGCAAGTGCCCTGCGCCATCACCCGCCCACCGTGCACGCCAGCACCCGGACCCATGTCGATGACGTGGTCGGCCACGCGGATCATGTCCTCGTCGTGCTCCACCACCAGCACGCTGTTGCCAATGTCGCGCAGGTGTTGCAAGGTGCCGATCAGGCGGTCGTTGTCCCGTTGGTGCAAGCCGATGCTGGGTTCGTCCAGCACATACATCACGCCTGTCAGGCCAGAGCCGATTTGGCTGGCCAAGCGAATGCGCTGCGCTTCCCCACCGGACAGCGAATCGGCGCTGCGGTCCAAGCTCAGGTAATTCAGGCCCACATCGTTTAAGAATTTCAGGCGCATGGCGATTTCCCGCACCACTTTGTCGGCAATCTCGGCCTTGGCGCCGTGCAGTTTCAGGTTTTGAAAATACGCCTGCGATTCACCCAGGGTGATGTGGCTGATGTCAAAAATGGCGCGCGACTGCGCGCCTTCGCCAATGCGCACATGGCGCGCTTCGCGCCGCAGGCGTGTGCCTTGGCAGTCGGTGCACGCCTGGGTGCTGCGGTAGCGGGCCAGGTCTTCGCGCACCACAGCCGAGTCGGTCTCGCGGTAACGCCGGGACATGTTGGGAATGATGCCCTCAAAGGGGTGTTTTTTGCTGACTTTCCTGCCCTGCGAGGCACCCGACTCCATGGTGTAACTGAACTTGATTTCTTGCGCGCCCGAACCGTGCAACAGCACCTGCTGGTGTGCGGGCGAGAGTTTCTCAAACGGCGTTTCGATGTCGAACTGGTAATGCTTGGCCAGGCTTTCGAGCATGCTGAAATAAAAGCCATTGCGCCGGTCCCAGCCCTTGATGGCGCCACTGGCCAGGCTCAGCGAGGGGAAGGCCACCACGCGCTCGGGGTCGAAAAAAGCCATGGTGCCAATGCCATCGCAACTGGGGCAAGCGCCCATGGGCGAGTTGAAGGAAAACAGGCGCGGCTCCAACTCGCTGATCGAATAGCTGCAAACCGGGCAAGAGAACTTGGCGTTGAACAGGTGTTCCACACCGCTGTCCATCTCCAGCGCCACGGCCCGGTGTTCGGCCAGCTGCAGCGCTGCCTCAAAGCTTTCGGCCAGGCGCTGGCGCAGCGCGTCGCGTGCTTTGGCGTTGTCTTCGGCGCGCACTTTCAGGCGGTCCACCACCACGTCGATGTTGTGCTTTTCGGTTTTCTTCAGGCGCGGCAAGTCGTCCACCTCGACGGTCTCGCCGTTGACGCGAAAGCGCACATAACCCAGGGCCTGCATCTGGGCAAAGATTTTTTCAAACTCGCCTTTTTTCTCGCGGGCAATGGGCGCGAGGACCATCAGCTTGGTGTCTTCGGGCAGGGCCAGCACCGCGTCCACCATTTGGCTGACGGACTGCGCTTGCAATGGCAGCTTGTGGTCAGGGCAATGCGGCGTGCCGGCGCGGGCGAACAACAGCCTCAGGTAGTCGTGGATCTCGGTCACCGTGCCCACGGTGGAGCGCGGGTTGTGGCTGGTGGCTTTTTGCTCGATGCTGATGGCGGGCGACAGGCCCTCAATCAAATCCACATCGGGTTTGTCCATCAACTGCAGGAATTGCCGTGCATAGGTCGACAGGCTTTCCACATAGCGGCGTTGGCCTTCGGCGTACAGGGTGTCAAACGCCAGGCTGGATTTGCCCGAGCCCGACAAGCCGGTGATCACCACCAGTTGGTTGCGCGGGATGTCCAGGTCGATGTTTTTCAGGTTGTGCGTGCGAGCGCCTCGCACGCTGATGTGGGTTTGGCGCAGCGCGGCCCCCAAATACGGCTCGGGCTTGGCCTCGTCGGGCCCGCAAGAGGATTCAACAGGTTTCACAGTGGGTGACCAGATCGGCAAAACCTTTGATTATCCCTGTCGGCACGGTTTTGCTCAGGCGGGCCCTGGCAATCGGGGACAATGCCCTCTACTGAACCCCTGCCTTTGGCTGTTTCGCGTGACCGATTCCTCTGATTTGCAATCTGGCGCCTCGTCTTCGTCCATGACGGCGATGGAGCGCCGTGCCAGTGTTTCTTTGGCGGGCATTTTTGCCCTGCGCATGATGGGCTTGTTTCTGGTGCTGCCCGTCTTTGCTTTGGAGGCGCGCAAATACCCCGGTGGCGACGACCCGGCCCTGTTGGGCCTGGCCATGGGCATGTACGGCCTGACCCAGGCCCTGCTGCAACTGCCCTTTGGCATGGCGTCTGACCGGTTCGGCCGCAAAAGGGTGATCGCCCTGGGCTTGCTTGTGTTTGCGCTGGGCAGTTTTTGGGCCGCAGCGGCCACCGACCTGACGGGTTTGCTGGTGGGCCGCAGTTTGCAGGGGGCGGGTGCCATATCGGCGGCCGTGACGGCCATGTTGGCGGATTTGACCCGCGATGGCGTGCGCACCAAGGCCATGACTTTGTTGGGCGTGAGCATTGGCTTGGTGTTTGCCCTGTCCTTGGTGGTCTCTCCGGTGTTGTCGAGTGCGATCGGTTTGTCGGGCTTGTTTGCGGTCACCGGGGGCCTGGCTTTGATGGGTGTGGCGGTGGTGGTTTTGGGCGTACCTGCCGCCCCTGCGCCGTCGGCGGCCTCTCTTCCAGGGGGGTTCAAGCGGGTGCTGACGCACCTGGGTTTGATGCGTCTGAACCTGGGTGTTTTTGTGCTCAATGCGGTGCAAATGGCCATGTGGGTGCCGGTGCCCGCCATGTTGGTGCAAGCGGGTTTGGCCAAAGCCGACCATTGGCAGGTTTACCTGCCTGCCGTGCTGGGGTCTTTTGCGCTCATGGGCGGGGTGTTTGCTTTGGAGCGACGTGGCCAGCTCAAGAAAGTGTTTTTGGTCGCCATCGCCGTGCTGGCCTTGGTTCAGGGGGGCTTGTTTGTGGAGTCCACGGCCACCGCCCATTTGTGGCCCTTGGCAGCCCTGATGTTTGCTTTTTTTGCCGCCTTCAATGTGCTGGAGGCCAGCATGCCCAGCCTGGCTTCGCGCATGGCCCCCACCGAAGTGCGGGGCACCGCCATTGGCGTTTTCAACACGGTGCAGTCGCTGGGCCTTTTTGCCGGGGGCTGGTTGGGGGGGCTGTTGGTCAAAGGCTTTGGCAGTCCCGTGTTGTTTTTGTGCGCCGCTGCGGCCGTGGTGCTGTGGTGGTTGGTGGCCTTGTTCATGCAGATGCCGCCAGCGCACGAAGCACTACAAGCCAAAGCGTAAAAGCCGCATAATCCACCTCTACTGTAGGAGTTTTCATGGCATCCGTCAACAAAGTCATCATCGTCGGCAATTTGGGCCGCGACCCCGAAACCCGCTACCTGCCTTCAGGCGACGCTGTGAGCAACATCAATGTGGCCACCACCGACCGGTACAAGGACAAAGCAACTGGCGAAATGAAAGAGGCCACCGAGTGGCACCGCATCAGCTTTTTTGGCAAATTGGCCGAAATCGCCGGCCAGTACCTGAAAAAGGGCTCGCAAGTCTATGTAGAAGGCAGCTTGCGCACCCGCAAGTACACCGACAAAGACGGCATTGAAAAGTTCGCCACCGAAATCCGCGGCGAAAGCATGCAAATGCTGGGCAGCCGCCAAGGCATGGGCGGCCCTTCTGACGAGGCGGGCGCTTACGCCCCTCGCCAAGCGCCCGCCGCCGCCCCGGCCCAGCGCCCCGCTGCGGCACCAAAGCCTGCGGCCAGCAGCTTTGACGACATGGACGACGACATCCCTTTTTGAGGACGCGGCAGGCCTTTGGGGCTTGGTCCAAAAAACCCACGCGTTTGAGCATGTGTGGGTTTTTTTTTCGGGTCAACAGACCGCATCTTCAACAACAGGCGCGTGGTATTTTTTGCACCGCCCTTGCCTGTGGGCTTGGGCCATGGCCGGCTGTGACGAATCAGGCCCTGCGGCCGTGCAGCGCTTGACCCATGAGTTCAAGACCGTCGTGGGCGCAAGTGTTTGATTCATCAAGTGTTGAAAGCGCAAGCAAGCGGCCAACTGCCGGGTTTGGGTTAAACCGATTTGGCTGGCGCGGGCCGTCCAAACAACTGGCGCACTTGTGTGCGAATCCATTGGTGAGCGGGGTCTTTTTCTGTGCTGTGGTGCCAGACCAGACGCACGTCGTAATTGGCCGCCGCTTCGCTGGGCAATTCCCACACCCGCATGTCCATGCGTTGCACCACGTTGGCCGCATACATTTGCGGCACGATGGTCAACAGGTCGGTGTTGAGGGCGAGCTCGGGCAGTGCGCCAAAGTGGCGGGCCCTGACCACCACCCGCTCGCTCAGCTTCATGCGCACCAGCATTTGCTCCACGCTGCCATGGAAGGTGGCCGTCGGTGCTGCGACCGCGAGCGACGACTCGGTCAACTGGCGCAAGCTGAGGGTGCGCCCCGCCTTGCCACTTGGGGGACGCCAGCGCGCCGAGGTCATGGCCACATAGTGCTCACTGAACAACAGGTCGCTGCGCACCCCCCTGTGGCGGGGCTCAAGGATGCCAATGGCCAGATCAATCTCGCGCGACTCCAGTGCCGCAGGCACGTCTTGTGCGGCCACCGAGATGTTGCTCAGGTGGGCTTTGGGCGCCAATTGGCGCAAGCTGGCCGCCAAATGGGGCAGGAACATCATCTCGCCCAGATCGGACAGCGAAAGACGCCAGCGCATGTCGCTTCGCGCGGGCTCAAAGTCGTCGCGCACGGTGACGGCGCTTTCCAGCAGTTGCAGCTGCTTTTGCACTTCAGGGGCCAGTTGCTCGCACAGCTTTGTGGGCTTGATGCCGCCTGGGGAGCGAACAAACAGGTCGTCCTCAAAGTAGTCACGCAGCCGGGCCAAGGCATTGCTGGTGGCGGGTTGCGACAGCGAGAGCGTTTTGCCCGCCAGCGTCACCGAGCCGGTGCGATGGACCGCAGCGAGCACGCGCAGGAGGTTCAGGTCGAGTTGCCGGAAATTCATTTTGGGACCTTAAGGGTTGACCCGAATTATTGCGCTGATGAATGTGATACATCATATAAATCCATTGGTCAGATGTCGAAACAAACCCTACATTTTCCACACAACACACAGGAGACAGGCCCTTGGAACGTTCTTTCCACAGCGAAATTGAAGCGCTCAAACTTGGCCGAGGCGAGGTTTTTCAAGGCGAGGGCATTCTGGCTGTGACCAAGGCGCTGTTGCAGTCGGGCGTGACCTATGTGGGCGGATACCAAGGCTCTCCCATCTCGCATTTGCTGGATGTGATGGTTCAGGCAAAGCCTTACATGGACGAGTTGGGCGTGCATGTGGAGGCCTGTACCAACGAGAGCTCAGCCGCTGCCATGCTGGCGGCCTCCATCATGTACCCGGTGCGTGGGGCGGTCACTTGGAAATCGGTGGTGGGCACCAACGTTGCTTCCGACGCCTTGTCCAACTTGGCCTCACCCGGTGTGATGGGGGGCGCCGTGATCGTGGTGGGTGAGGACTATGGCGAGGGCGCCAGCGTGATCCAGGAGCGAACCCACGCTTTTGCCATGAAGTCGGCGATTTGGCTGATGGACCCAAGGCCCAATTTGGCCACCATCGTGCGAATGACCGAAAAAGCGTTCGAGCTTTCAGAGGCCTCGAACACACCGGTGATGGTCGAATTGCGCATCCGCGCCTGCCATGTGCAAGGCAGCTTTGTGGCCAGCGACAACATCGCGCCCCGCATTTCCAGCCAACAACTGCAGCAAGACCCGGCCGCTTTCAATTACGACCGCCTGGCGCACCCGCCGGCCACCTTCCGCCATGAGAAGCTGAAGTACGAGGTGCGCATGCCCGCCGCGCGCCGGTTCATAGAACAAGCCCAGCTGAACGAATTTTTTGCAGGACGCCACAGCGAGGTGGGCTTGGTTGTGCAGGGGGGGCTATACAACACCACGCTGCGCGCGCTTGAGCAGGCCGGCCTTGCAAATGCGGCGGGTGAGGCCGACATTCCCATGCTGGTTCTGAATGTGGTGTACCCGCTGGTGCCAGAACAAATCAGCGCTTTTTGTGCGGACAAGCGGGCGGTGCTGGTGATCGAAGAGGGGCAGCCAGAATTCATTGAGCAAGACATCGCGACCCAGCTGCGGCGCGCCAACATCCAGACCCGCTTGCATGGCAAAGATGTTCTGCCCATGGTCGGTGAGTACACCGCCGAGGTCCTGTTGAAAGGCATCACCGCCCTCCTGCAAGAACATGTCCCTGCGGTGGACATGGCGGCTGCAAACCGGTTCAGCACCGCACTGGTCGAAACGCGGGCGCGCGCCACTTTTGCGCTGGGCGGTTCGCTGCCTGCACGCCCGCCGAATTTTTGCACCGGTTGCCCTGAGCGCCCGGTGTTTGCGGCCCTCAAGCTGGTCGAGCGCGAGGTGGGCAAGTTGCACATCTCCACCGACATTGGCTGCCATTCCTTTGCCACTTTTGAGCCGTTCTCGTTTGGCAATTCGATTTTGGGTTACGGCATGAGCATGGCCTCGAGCGCGGCGGTCAAAAACTTCTCCGCCAAGCGCCCTGTGGCCATCATGGGCGACGGCGGGTTTTGGCACAACGGGCTGCTCTCGGGGGTGAGCTCCACCTTGCTCAACCAGGGTGATGGCGTGCTGGTCATCATGAAGAACGGCTACACCTCGGCCACCGGAACACAGGAAACCATGTCGACCCCGGCCTTGGATGCGCGCCTGCTGGCCGAAGGCGCAAGTGCGACGGTCAGCGAGTTGACCATTGAAAACACACTCAAGGGCATGGGCGTGAAGTGGGTCAAAACCGTGCACAACTACCGGGTTTCACAAGTGCGCGACCTGTTGAAAGAGGCGGTCAACTCGCCCTTCATGGGCTTGAAGGTGGTGATCGCCGAAGGTGAATGCCAGCTCGAGCGCCAGCGCCGTCTCAAACCCATACGCCAGCGCCGACTGCAAAGCGGTTTGCGCACGGTGCGAACCCGTTATGGCGTGGACGAAGACACCTGCACCGGCGATCACTCCTGCATCCGGCTCTCGGGCTGCCCCACCTTGACGGTCAAGCCTTCGGCCGACCCCTTGCGGCGCGAGCCCGTGGCGCACGTCACCAATGGCTGTGTCGGCTGCGGTCTGTGCGGCGAAGTGGCCGATGCCGCGGTGTTGTGCCCCTCGTTTCACAAAGTGGAGATTGTCACCAACCCCAGCTGGTGGGACCGCCTCACCGACAGGTTCAACCGCTTCTTCATCGGCTTGCTGCAACCGGCCTGAAGCATGACCAGCCCCACCACTTCCTACAGCATCTTGGTCGCTGCGCTGGGCGGCGAAGGCGGCGGCGTGTTGGCCGACTGGCTTGTGACGGCGGCCCTGCGCCACGGGCTGCCGGTGCAGGCCACATCGGTTCCTGGCGTGGCCCAGCGCACGGGCGCCACCAGCTACTACATTGAAATGCTGCGAACCCCCCTGGCCAACGCAGCCCAGCCCGTGTTTGGCCTGACCCCGGTGCCTGGCTGTGTGGACGTGGTGGTGGCCAGCGAATTGTTGGAGGCGGCCCGCATGGTTGAACGCGGCTTCGTCACCGAGCGCACCACCTTGCTGTCGTCCACGCACCGCGTCTACACCACCTTGGAAAAGATGCACATGGCCGACGGGCGGCAAGATCCCGCACGTTTGCTGTCCGCAGCCCAGGCGATGGCGCGGCGCACGGTGATGTTCGACATGGAATTGATTGCCTCTGGCAGCGGCACCGTGGTCTCGGCCGTGATGTTTGGGGCGCTTGCCGGAGCCGGTGTTTTGCCTTGGCCGCGCAGCCTGTGCGAAGCGGTGATTCAGGCCTCGGGCAAAGGGGTCCAAGCCAGCTTGGCCGGATTTTCTGCGGCCTTTGAGGCCTCGGCCAATCCGACTTCTGAGACACCTGCGGTCGCGGGCGATGCGCTGGCGGCATTGGCGGACGCGAAACTGCCACCGGACTTGCACGCCGCTTGGCGACATCGGCTTGAGGCTTTTCCCACCGGTGTTCAGTTGTATGTGGCGCACGGTTTGCTGCGCTGCCGTGATTACCAGGATGACGCGTACGCAGCTGTTTTCCTCGGCCATGTTCAAGCGCTGGTGGACGCCTGCACACCGGCGTCCAGCGAGGCGCTTTATGAGGCGGTTCGCCACCTGGCTTTGTGGATGTGCTTTGAGGACGTGATTCGGGTGGCCGACCTCAAGACGCGGCGCAGCCGTTATGCCCGGGTCGCATTGGAGGCCCAAGTGGGCTCGACCGACATTGTGCGCATCACAGAGCACTTCAAACCGGGTCTTGACGAGGTGGCGGCTGTGCTGCCACGGGCAATCGGTGAGCGCTTGGTCTTGCTGGCCCAGCGGCGTGGCTGGCTGGGGCGGTTTCATGTGGGTCTGCACATCCGGTCTACCAGCTTGTGGGGGTTTTTGATGCTCAGGGGGCTGGCTTGGTTGCGCCCGCTGCGCCCGCGCTCCATGCGCTATGCCCAAGAGCACGCCATGCTCAATGCCTGGCTGGCTGCGATGCGGCAGACCTTGGCCCAAGAACCGACGCTGGCGCTGGTGCTTGCCGGACTGCCCCAGGTCCTCAAAGGCTATGGCGACACCTTGTCGCGGGGCCGCTTGAATTACGCGCGGCTGTGGGCGCTTCATGTGGTGCCCGCCCTGTCCGGCGCGCTGGACGCTGCGACCGCCACCGT
>CAMCNQ010000067.1 GCA_945875955.1 Limnohabitans sp. Rim8
AGCGCAGCGCCTGGGTTATGCCGAAGCCGACCCTACCTTTGACATCGAAGGCATAGACGCAGCCCACAAAGTGACGCTGATGAGTGCCATTGCGTTTGGTATACCCGTCCAGTTTGACAAGGCCTACACAGAAGGCATCACCCACTTGGGCGCGGCCGACATCAAGTATGCAGAACAACTGGGTTACAGAATCAAGCTCTTGGGCATCACCAAGCGCACGGGGCAGGGCATTGAATTGCGTGTTCATCCCAGCTTGGTGCCCACCCAGCGGTTGATTGCCAATGTGGAAGGGGCCATGAATGCGGTGATGGTCCAAGGCGATGCGGTGGGCACCACCCTCTATTACGGCAAAGGGGCGGGCGCTGAGCCCACGGCCAGCGCGGTCATTGCCGATTTGGTGGACATCACCCGCTTGCACACCGCTGACCCGCTTCACCGGGTGCCTCACCTGGCATTTCAATCGAACGCCATGAGCGCGCTGAATATCTTGCCCATGGCTGACGTGGTGACCAGTTACTACCTGCGCTTGCGCGTGGCCGATCAAGCCGGCGTCTTGGCCAAGGTGACCGGCTTGTTGGCACAGGCGGGCATCAGCATCGACGCGGTTTTGCAGCGCGAGGCCGACCAAGTCAGCCAAGTGGGTGAAAACCAAACCGATGTCATCATCTTGACCCACGACACCCGCGAAGGGACCATGAACGATGTTTTGGCCCAAATGCAGGCCCTGCCCACAGTGATGGCACCCATTGTCCGAATTCGCAAGGAAGAGCTGAACTGATGCGTTACCAGTCGACAAGAGGTCACCCGGACCGCAAACAATTTTGTGAAATCCTGCTTGAAGGCTTGGCTCCGGATGGGGGCTTGTATTTGCCTGAAAACTACCCACAACTCGATGCCAGCGCCCTTGCGCGCCTGCGCGAGATTTGGCAAAACCAGGGCTACGCGGCATTGGCTTTCGAAATTTTGTCTCTTTATATTGACGACATTCCGCGCGAAGATTTGCGTGCCCTGTGCCAAAAAACCTACACCCAAGAGGTGTTTGGCACGCCTGAAATCGTGCCACTCAAGCCGTTGACGGGGGCCGGTCAAAAGCATCCCCAGATGTTTCTGGAGGCCTTGTCCAACGGCCCTACCTTGGCTTTCAAAGACATGGCCATGCAGTTGCTGGGCCATTTGTTTGAATACGAATTGGGTCGCCGTGGCGAAACGCTCAACATCTTAGGGGCGACTTCGGGCGATACCGGCAGTGCCGCCGAATACGCCATGCGTGGCAAAAAAGGCGTGCGCGTTTTCATGACCAGTCCCAATGGCCGCATGAGCCCTTTTCAGCAAGCCCAAATGTTCAGCTTGCTGGATGAAAACATCCACAACATCGCCATTGACGGGGTGTTTGACGATTGCCAAGACATTGTCAAAGCCGTGTCCAATGACTTGGCTTTCAAACGGCGCTACAAGATAGGCACCGTGAACTCCATCAATTGGGCCCGTTTGTTGGCCCAAGTGGTTTATTACTTTGCTGGCTATTTCCAAGCCAGCCAAGACAACGGCCAAAAGGTGAGTTTCACTGTGCCCAGTGGCAATTTTGGCAATGTATGCGCCGGCCACGTGGCCCGCATGATGGGTTTGCCCATTGCCAAGTTGGTGGTGGCCACCAATGAAAACGATGTGTTGGACGAGTTCTTCCGTACGGGGGTTTACCGTGTGCGCACAACCGCCAACACACTGGAAACCTCCAGCCCCTCCATGGACATTTCCAAGGCCAGCAATTTCGAGCGTTTCGTCTTTGATTTGCTGGGTCGCGATGCGGCGCAGACCCGCCAAATCTTTGGTCAAGCGCTGAGCCAAGAGGGCTTTTTTGACCTGTCAGCCGATCCCCGCTTTGCGAATGCGGCCGCTGTATTTGGCTTTCAAAGTGGTCGCAGCACCCACGCCGACCGTTTAAAGACGATACAGCGGGTCTTTGCTGAGCATGGCCTCATGATCGACACCCACACGGCCGATGGCGTGAAAGTGGCCACTGAAAGACGTGACCCGCTGGTTCCCATGGTGGTTTTGGAGACCGCATTGCCCATCAAATTCGCGGCAACCATTGTCGAGGCCTTGGGCCGTCAGCCCGAGCGCCCTGCGCAATTTGAAGGCATTGAGTTGTTGCCCAAACGGGTGCAGCTCATGCAGGCCGATGTGGAACAGGTCAAGTCCTACATCCAAAAGCATTGCGATTGACCCCATGTCCCAATCACCCCGTCCCCCGTTGATGTCTTTGGATGAAGCGCTGAGTTCCTTGCTTTCGCAAATCAAACCCGTTGAAGGCGCAGAGTCAGTCTCGACATTGGATGCGGACGGCCGCGTTCTGGCGCAGGACCTGGTGTCGGCCCTGCAGGTGCCGGCCTTCGACAATGCTTCCATGGACGGGTACGCGGTGCGCAGTGCCGACCTCAGCCAGCCTGACGTTGAATTGACGGTGACCCAGCGCATCCCCGCGGGCCATTTTGGACAAGCCTTGCTGCCAGGACAGGCGGCCAGGATTTTTACCGGCGCGCCCGTGCCGCCAGGTGCCGATGCCATCGTCATGCAAGAAGAGGCCGAGCTTGTTTCGGCCCAAGGCCCGGCGCTGGTTCGGTTTGCAAACCGTGCAGCACCCGGGCAATGGATCAGGCGCAGCGGTGAAGACGTGCGATCGGGTCAAACCGTCCTCCAACGTGGGCGAAAACTGGGGCCCGCCGAGCTGGGTTTGGCGGCCAGTTTGGGCCGTGCCCAATTGCTGGTGTCGGCCCGGCCCAAAGTGGCTTTGTTTTCCACCGGTGATGAATTGGTCATGCCGGGCGACAAGCGGCCTGAGGACATGCCGCCTGGGGCCATCTACAACTCCAACCGGTTTTTTTTGCGGTCTTTGCTTAATCGCATGGGCTGTGTGGTGACCGACATGGGCATCGTGCCTGACCAACGCGATGCCACGCTGCATGCTTTGCAAAACGCGGCCGAGCAGCACGACCTGATTGTCACCAGTGGCGGGGTGTCGGTCGGGGAAGAGGACCATGTCAAGCCCGCTGTCCAGTCCTTGGGGGCTTTGGCGCTTTGGCAAATTGCCATGAAGCCCGGAAAGCCGTTTGCCTTTGGCCATGTGAATCGGGTGCAAGGGCCTGGTTCGGCATATTTTGTGGGCCTGCCCGGAAACCCGGTGTCCAGCTTCATGACCTTTTTGCTGCTGGTCAAACCCTTGCTGCTGGCTTTGCAAGGAGCGGATCAAAAGGAAGTCGTGTGGACGCCCATGCCTGCGCATTTTGAATGGCCCAAGGCAGACAAGCGGCGAGAATTTGTTCGTGTTCGGCGCAATCTGCAAGGGGGACTGGACCTCTTTCCCAACCAGAGCTCAGGCGTGTTGACTTCTGTGTCTTGGGGCGATGGTGTGGTTGACAACCCTGCAGGTCATACCATCGCATGGGGTGATCGGGTCCATTTTTCACCATTTTCGGAGTGGTTGTCATGATGATATCGCTGCGTTATTTCGCTTCTTTGCGCGAAACCATCGGTGTGTCAAGTGAGTCGCTGCAAACGGATTGCGTCGATGTTGGCCATTTGCGCCAGAGTTTGATCGCCCTTGGCGGAGCCTATGCCTTAGGCCTGGATTTGGGGCGTCCGGTGCGGGTGGCGGTCAATCAGGTCATGGCCCAAGACCAAACGCCTTTGTCAGAGGGCTGTGAAGTGGCTTTTTTTCCGCCGGTCACTGGGGGCTGATGTGACGGGACAACGCGTTTCGATTCAGACCGAAGATTTTGATGTCTCAAAGCTGCTTTTGGCTTTGCGCGCCCAGGATCTGCGTGTGGGGGCGGTTTGCAGCTTTGTCGGCACCGTGCGCGACAGCCAAGCCCTCACCGGTCACGCCAGCGATGAGGTCCAAGCCATGGAACTGGAGCACTACCCGGGCATGACCGAAAAATCGATTGAGGCCATGATCGACGAAGCCCATCAGCGGTTTGATTTTTACAACGCGCGGGTGGTTCACCGTGTGGGGCGTTTGTTGCCGGCGGACCAAATCGTTTTTGTGGCGGTCACCTCAGCCCATCGCGCAGAAAGCTTCAAAGCCTGCGCGTTTTTGATGGACTACTTGAAGACCCAAGCGCCGTTTTGGAAAAAAGAGCAAACCCCTTCAGGTGCGCAATGGGTCGATGCGCGGGTGTCCGACGATCAGGCCCTGGCCAAATGGGGCATCGAACGGTCCAACGCTTGATTTGGGCGCGCACTCAATGTTTGTAGGGCACTGAGGCGGGCTCAGCCGAAACGGCTGCCTTGTCTGTCGCGGCCACCGGCTGGGGGGACAAAATGCCCCATTCGACTTTTTCTATCGCTTGTCGGATCAAATGGATCATGCCGTGCACCAAGGGTGGATTCAGGTTCAGCTGGCAGCTTTGAGGCGCACCTTCGTTTTTCTTTTGAAACACCATTTGCAAGTGGCCATTGGGCTGAAGACTCAGTTGCACATCGGTGACCAACATCGGTTCTTCACCCATAGGCAGAGCCTGCGGGGTTTGCGCGTAGGGGGTCGAAAAATCGGCGGTTTGCAAAAAAGCGTTGCGTTTGAATTCGGTCAGCATGTGTTGGGCGGGTGGATCGCTGGCGACCATGCCCGGTTGCGCGACCTCGAGCTTGACCACCGATTGGTCCATGGCCGGCAACAAGCGAATCACCATGCGGCGGGTCAGCCAGAAGCGGAACTCCTGGCCCGCTTGTGTGTTGAGTTTGAGCAGCAGGCGGTCTTGCCGCTCATCGATGCTGACGGATAACTGGTGAATGTTCATGGCTTGATTTTAGGCAATACCGCGATGGGCAAAAGACTTGAAAATGCGCCAAGCCACCCAAAGTGATGTTCACTGGAGAAATTTCATGCGCTTAGATAAATTGACAACCAAGTTTCACGAAGCCTTGTCCGACGCACAGTCGCTGGCGCTGGGCAAAGACCATGCTTACATTGAACCCGCCCATGTGATGGTGGCCATGCTCAAGCAAGACGAAGGCCCAAAGGCCTTGCTTTTGCGCGCGGGTGTTCAGGTTCCCGGATTGGCCATGGCGGCGCAAGCGGCGATTGACAGATTGCCTCAAGTGACGGGTCAAGACCAAGTCCAAGTCGGCCCTGAGTTGGCCAAATTGCTGCAGGGGGCGGAAAAAGAAGCCCTCAAACGTGGGGATGCCTTCATTGCCAGCGAACTGTTCATGTTGGCCATTGCCGACAACAAGGGCGACATTGGCCGCATCGCCAAAGAAAACGGGCTCAACCGCAAGAATCTTGAAACCGCGATCGACGCGGTGCGTGGCGGGCAACCCGTGGCCAATGCCGACCCCGAGGGGCAGCGCGAGGCCTTGAAAAAATACTGCATCGACCTCACCGAGCGCGCCCGCATCGGCAAGCTCGACCCGGTCATTGGCCGGGATGACGAAATCCGTCGGGCCATCCAGGTTTTGCAGCGCCGCACCAAGAACAACCCGGTCTTGATCGGCGAGCCTGGGGTGGGGAAAACCGCCATTGTGGAGGGTTTGGCACAACGCATTGTCTTGGGAGAGGTGCCCGATTCACTCAAAGGAAAAAGGGTTTTGTCACTGGACATGGCCGCTTTGTTGGCTGGGGCTAAATTCCGTGGCGAGTTTGAAGAGCGCTTGAAAACCGTCTTGAGTGAATTGGCCAAAGACGAAGGCCAAACCATCGTCTTCATCGACGAGTTGCACACCATGGTTGGGGCGGGCAAGGGTGAGGGTGCCATGGACGCCGGCAACATGCTCAAGCCCGCTCTGGCACGCGGCGAGTTGCATTGCGTGGGTGCAACCACGCTTGACGAGTACCGCAAATACATCGAAAAAGACGCAGCGCTTGAGCGGCGGTTTCAAAAAATATTGGTCAATGAGCCCACCGTGGAAGCCACCATCGCCATTTTGAGGGGGTTGCAGGAAAAATACGAAATCCACCACGGCGTGGACATCACGGACCCCGCCATTGTGGCGGCAGCCGAGCTCAGCCACCGTTACATCACGGACCGGTTTTTACCGGACAAGGCCATTGATTTGATCGATGAGGCGGCGGCGAAAATCAAAATTGAGATCGACTCCAAGCCCGAGGTGATGGACAAGCTTGACCGTCGCTTGATCCAATTGCAAATTGAGCGTGAAGCCGTACGCAAAGAGCATGACGAAGCCTCGCAAAAACGCTTTGCCCTGATTGAAGAGGAAATCGACAAGCTGAAAAAAGAGTCGGCCGATTTGGAGGAAATCTGGCAGGCTGAAAAAGCCCAGGCCCAAGGCGGACAGCAGGTGCGCGAGCAAATTGACCAACTGCGTCAAAAAATTGAGGACTTGACCCGAAAAGGGGATTTCAACCGGGTGGCCGAGCTGCAGTATGGCCAGTTGCCTGTATTGGAAAAAAAGCTCAAAGAAGTACAGGCCAAAGAAGCGGCGCCAGGCGAAAAGCCGGTGCACCGCTTGCTGCGCACCCAAGTGGGGGCTGAAGAAATCGCGGAAGTGGTTTCCCGCGCGACCGGCATACCGGTGTCCAAAATGATGCAAGGCGAGCGCGAAAAACTCCTGCAAATGGAAGACAAATTGCACCAACGCGTGGTGGGGCAAGACGAGGCCATCGCAGCTGTCTCCAACGCCATTCGGCGCTCGCGTTCTGGCCTTTCTGACCCCAACCGACCCACGGGTTCGTTTTTGTTCTTGGGCCCCACGGGCGTGGGCAAAACCGAGTTGTGCAAAGCCTTGGCCGGGTTCTTGTTTGACAGCGAGGACCACCTGATCCGCATGGACATGAGCGAGTTCATGGAAAAGCATTCTGTGGCCCGCTTGATTGGTGCGCCCCCCGGTTATGTGGGCTATGAAGAGGGCGGTTACCTGACCGAGGCGGTGCGGCGCAAGCCCTACAGTGTTTTGTTGCTGGACGAGGTTGAAAAAGCCCATCCGGACGTGTTCAACATCTTGTTGCAAGTGCTCGACGACGGCCGCTTGACCGATGGCCAAGGCCGTACAGTGGACTTCAAAAACACCGTGATTGTGATGACCTCCAACCTCGGTTCACACCTGATTCAATCCATGGTGGGCCAAGCTGCCGAAGACATCAAAGATGCCGTTTGGGAGGAGTTGAAAACGCATTTTCGTCCTGAGTTTTTGAATCGGATTGACGAAACCGTTGTCTTTCATGGCCTGACAGCCGAGCACATTGCTTCGATCGCATCGATTCAGTTGCAGGTGCTCCAAGACCGCTTGTCCCGCATGGACCTGAATTTGGACGTCAGCCCGGCCGCCTTGGCCGAGTTGGCCAAGGTGGGCTTTGACCCGGTTTATGGCGCGCGTCCGCTGAAAAGGGCCATCCAACAGCGCTTGGAGAACCCCTTGTCGCGCTTGCTGCTTGAAGGGCGTTTTCCGCCCAAGTGCCACATCGAAGTTTCGGTCGATCCTGTGCTCAGGCCTGGCGAGTTTGACTTCAACGTGGTGCTTGCGCAAGACTGAACCGAGTCAAACCAATCTACAGGGGGCGACGCCCTTTGTGGTTTTCAGCGCTAAACTCAAGTCGGTTCAGTCCGGCGTATGCGTTCACTGTAGATCGCGTGCTGCTGAAACGGTTTGGGTTCGATGCCTATGTCTTTGGCTGCTGTGAGTCCGGTGGTGGTGCCTTGGCGCAATGACGCCAAGGTGATGGGGCTGGTCGGAATGGCCCATGCCAGCTCCCACTTCTCGCACCTTTTGTTGCCCTTGATGTTCCCTGTTTTCATGCAGGAATTCGGCTGGCGCTTTTCAGAACTCGGTCTTTTGAGTACCTTGTTCTTTGTGGTTTCTGGCGTCGGCCAGGCCTGCGCCGGTTTTGTGGTCGATCGCTTGGGCGCGCGGCCTGTGTTGTTCCTCTCTCAAGCCTTGTTTGTGGCCGCCTGTGTGTTGGCGTCCACAGCCCAAACCTATGCCAGCTTGATGGTCGTCGCTGTATTGGCGGGTTTGGGCAACGCGCCATTTCATCCGGTGGACTTCAGCATCTTGAACCAGCGGATCTCTGCACCGCGATTGGGTTACGCCTTCAGTGTGCATGGCCTGACGGGGAGTTTGGGGTGGGCCCTCGCACCTTTGTTTTTCACCTTGACCACCAGTTTGTGGGGTTGGCGCCATGCCTTTTTGGCTGCGGCCTGCGTTTACGCTGTGGTTTTGATCGTGCTGGTCATCCATCGCGAGCACTTGTCTACAACCACATCACCGCGCCAAAGCGCACCCATCGGTGCAACAACTGACCTGGCCTTCATGCGCCTGCCGGTTGTTTGGTGGTGCTTTGGATTTTTCTTGCTCTCTACCGTCACCTTGGCGGTGATCCAGAATTTTTCTGTTCCGATTTTGCAAGCCTTGCATGGGGTGAGCTTGGAGATGGCTTCTTTGACCTTGACAGGTTACATGTTCAGTGGTGCGCTGGGCGTTTTGGTCGGTGGCTTTGTGGCTGCGCGCTTTCCGTCCATGAGTGACCGGGTGGTGGCCATGTGCATGGCTTGCGCTGCGCTTTTGTTGGCCCTGTGTGCGAGTGGATTGTTTGGCCCTATGGGCACGTTGTGGGTGCTGGCCTCCACCGGTTTTGCCATTGGCGTTGGGGGGCCTAGTCGGGACCTGATGATCAAAAAAGCCACGCCCAAGGGGGCGACGGGCCGGGTTTACGGTCTGGTGTATTCCGGACTGGATGTGGGCTTTGCCCTTTCACCTTTGGTTTTTGGGGTGTTCATGGACAAGGGCTGGTACAACGTCTGTCTTTTGGGGGCCGCCTTGGTCCTGCTGCTCAGCGTCGGTGCAGCTTTGGGCGTGGGCCGACGCACAATGACTGAGCGCCACTTGCAAGCGTGACAGCCTCACCCTCTGCGCTTGGGCACAATGGCGCGATGACTTCTAAAATTGCCGGCCACCTGCTTGTTGAATGCCTTTTGGCCCAAGGCGTCACCCATGCGTTTGGCGTGCCTGGGGAAAGTTATCTGGCCGTTCTGGATGGCTTTCATGTGCACCGCGAGGCCATTCAATTTGTCACTTGCCGTCAAGAAGGCGGTGCGGCATTCATGGCCGAGGCGCAGGGCAAACTGACGGGCCGACCCGGTATTTGTTTTGTGACCCGCGGACCCGGGGCCACCAATGCGTCCATCGGCGTGCACACCGCGTTCCAAGACTCTACCCCTATGGTTTTGTTCGTGGGCGATGTGGCCAGTGACACCCGCGACCGCGAAGCCTTCCAAGAGATGGATTACACGCATTTTTTTGGTCCCTCCACCAAAGGCATGGCCAAGCGCGTTGAACGCGTTGACGATGCTGAGCGTTTGCCGGAATACATTGCCCGTGCATTTGCCACCGCCATGAACGGTCGGCCAGGGCCTGTTGTCGTGGTCTTGCCGGAAGACATGCTGACCCAGCCCATTCAATCGGCACAAGCCCTGCCACGCGTGGAAGCGGTGCAAGCCTGGAGTGATCCCGGAGCTCTTCGTACCCTGCGTGAAATGCTGTTGGTGGCGACCAAGCCGCTGGTCATTTGTGGCGGCGGCGGCTGGACCAGCCAATCGGCACAGGCATTGCAGCGCTTTGCAGAAAACTGGCAACTGCCCGTCGCGAATGCGTTTCGCTTTCAAGACACGTTCGACAACCACCACCCCCAATACGCGGGCGATGTGGGCATTGGCATTGGCCCTGCGTTGGCGCAATGCGTGCGCGAAGCGGATTTGATTGTGGCCATTGGCCCGCGCCTGGGTGAAATGACCACAGGCGGATACACCTTGCTGCAAGCGCCAAAGCCAAAGCAAAAATTGGTCCACATCCACAGCAGTGCCGAAGAATTGAACCGTGTCTATCAGGCGGATTTGGCCATCCAATCGAGCATGAACGCGGCCGCCAGAAGTCTCGAGGTGTTGACCGCACCACCCACGCTGGCTTGGTCTGAATGGACCCGGCGCGCACACCAGGGCTTTTTGGACAATTTGCAGCCTCAAAGCTTGCCCGGCGATGTGGACATGCCTGAAATTGTGGCCACTCTTCAAAAGCATTTGCCCATTGACGCGGTGGTGAGCAATGGCGCCGGTAATTTTGCGAGTTGGATGCACCGGTTTTTCAAGCACCACGGGCTGGTCAAAGGCCACAAAACCCAGCTGGCCCCGACCGTCGGTGCCATGGGTTATGGTGTGCCTGCGGGCATCGCCGCCAATTTGTTGACAGGACGGGTGTCCTTCACGATTGCAGGTGACGGTGATTTTTTAATGAACGGACAAGAATTGGCCACCGCCGTTCAGCATGGCGGCAAAAGCATCATCTTGGTTTTGAACAATGGCATGTACGGCACGATCCGCATGCACCAAGAGCGCGAGTACCCCAGGCACGTGGCCGGCTCCCAGCTGAACAATCCTGATTTTGTGGCATTGGCGCAGGCATATGGTTATTTTGGCGTGCGCATTGAAAAGACCAGCGAGTTTGAAGCTGTTTTGTTGGCGGCCTTGGCCCGCAAAGAGGGGACCTTGATCGAGGTGCGGCTGGACCCCGAGGTGATCACGACCAGGGGCACTTTATCGGCCATCACCCAAGCCGCTTTGGCCCATCAAGCCCAATGATCTGCCAGCCCCGGCTTTTGCGCCCAAAAACTGGGCAAGCGCAGGCATAAAAAAACCCGCCTAGGCGGGTTTTTTCAATTGGGCTGAATCACTTCAGGTGTTTGCCAATCAGGCCAGCCATCTCAAACATGGTCACTTGCGCTTTACCGAAAACAGCTTTGAGCTTGTCATCGGCATTGATGGCGCGGCGGTTCACGCTGTCTTGCAAGTTGTGCTTTTTGATGTAAACCCACATTTTGCTGACCACTTCAGTGCGTGGCAGTGGGGTTGCGCCCACCACAGCTGCCAATGCGGCGCTGGGTGTCAAAGCCTTCATGAAGGCGGGATTGGGGGTGCGCTTTGGAGCAGCTGCTTTCGCGGCTGCTTTTTTAGCGGGTGCTGCAGCTTTTTTAGCTGGAGCGGCTTTGGTGGCCGGGGCTGCTTTTTTAGCAGGAGCAGCTTTTTTTGCCGGGGTTTTTTTCGCAGTTGCCATTTTGAAATTCCTTTGATCGGAAGGTTGTTCGTCGCTGGGAAACAGTTTGTTTCCAGCCCAGTCGATGCTACTGGAGAAATGCATACATTCCAAGCTGAATCGGCATTTTTCTCCATGGGTTGTTGCTTATTTTGGGCCCTCAGCTGTTTTAAGGTGCTTTGGCTCACCATTTGCACCGTCGCAGTGCGCATGCCTTGCAACACGCCTAGGCATTTGGTCTATTTTTCAATTGAAAAAAGTCGGTGAAAGGGGTGGGTTGCAATATTTTTAAGCCCTGCTGTTGGCCATGACCACAAAACCCATGATTTCTGGCTTTAGGTTGAATGCTGTTTCGCCCCCTCTGGTGCTCAAGTTGATCTGTGGCCAAGGCTGAATCGATGCCGTGATGGTCTTGGGGCCAACGGCATGGTTGTGCTGGGTGCGGGTACTTTCAAGCTCGCGCTTTGGGCAATTTGGCCGTCTTTGCCGCCGACAGGCAGGATGCCGATGGCGAAGGCCCAGACTCTTTTGAAATTCCATGCATTGCTTTTTGTTTTCGTATTGTGGAAAATTGTCATGCTGCAGTGCCGCATAATTTCTCAATATGGGAAAACAAAAATCACATTGTAAAATTTAAATTATAAGCTATTGATTTTAAACAAATAAAAATATGTCTTGTATAAGACATAAGAATTTATCTGAGTCTTGTATAAGAGTTAACATGGGTCAACGACAAAGCAGAATTCGCTGCCCAAATCGCCCGATTTCAACTTGACTTCAGGAGTTTTTCCATGCCCGCCAGCCTCAC
>CAMCNQ010000068.1 GCA_945875955.1 Limnohabitans sp. Rim8
GGCCAAAACGAAGAACTGGCGCGGCTGGCCCAGGGCATGACCGACGAGCAGATCGACCGGCTCAAGCGCGGCGGCCACGACATCGTCAAAATCCACGCGGCTTACGCCGCCGCCGCCGCGCACCGGGGCCAGCCCACGGTGATCCTGGCGCACACCAAAAAAGGCTTTGGCATGGGCAGCGCAGGCCAAGGCAAGATGACCACGCACAGCCAAAAGAAGTTCGACGGGCAAGACCTGATCGACTACCGCAACCGCTTTGATTTGCCGCTGAGCGACGAGCAGGCCAAAGGACTGGCTTTTTACAAACCGGCCGATGACAGCCCTGAAATGCGCTACCTGCTGGAGCACCGTGCGTGCCTGGGCGGCAGCTTGCCCAAGCGCGAAACCACGTGCGAGCGCTTGCCCGTGCCAGCCCTCGCCAGTTACGGGCAGTTCGCGCTACAGGCCGAAGGCAAAGAGATGAGCACCACCATGGCCTTTGTGCGCATGCTGGGGGGCTTGCTGAAAGACCGTGAGCTGGGCCCGCGCATCGTGCCCATCGTGGCCGATGAGGCGCGCACCTTTGGCATGGCCAATTTGTTCAAGCAGGTGGGCATTTACAGCAGCGTGGGCCAGCGCTATGCGCCCGAAGACATTGGCTCGGTGCTGAGCTACCGCGAAGCCACCGATGGCCAAATTTTGGAAGAAGGCATCAGCGAAGCGGGCGCCATCGCCAGCTGGACGGCAGCCGCCACCAGCTACAGCGTGCACGGCCTGGCCATGTTGCCGTTCTACATTTATTACTCCATGTTTGGCTTTCAGCGGGTGGGCGATGCCATCTGGGCCGCGGCCGACCAACGGGCTCGCGGCTTTTTGCTGGGCGCCACCTCGGGCCGCACCACCTTAGGCGGCGAGGGCCTGCAACACCAAGACGGCAGCAGCCATTTGGTGGCCGCCACCATCCCCAATTGCAAGGCCTACGACCCGGCGTTTGCGGGCGAGTTGGCGGTGATTGTGGACGCGGGCATGCGCGAGATGGTTGAGCAGCAAGCCGACGTGTTTTATTACATCACCTTGATGAACGAGAACTACGCGCAGCCCAATTTGCCTGCGGGCGTCGAGGCCGATGTGTTGCGCGGGGGGTATCGCTTTGGGGTGTACGGGCCGAGCGATGCTGCACAGCGCGTGACCTTGCTGGGCTCTGGCGCGATCTTGACCGAAGTGGTCAAAGCCGCGCAGCAACTGGCCGCGCAAGGCGTGGGTGTGCAGGTGCTGAGCATCACCAGCTGGAGCGAGCTGGCGCGTGACGGCATGGCGCAAGACGCTGTGCCGGGTGTGGGCGCCGGGCATTTGGCGCAGTTGCTGGACAGCACCCATGGCCCGGTGGTTGCCGCCACCGACTATGTGCGCGCCGTGCCCGAAAGCGTGCGCGCCTTTGTGCCCGAGGGTCGCCGCTACACCACGCTGGGCACCGACGGCTTTGGCCGCAGCGACACGCGGGCTGCTTTGCGCCGCTTCTTTGCGGTAGATGCGCAAAGCATTGCGCAAGCGGCGCAATCAGCCCTGCAAGCCTTGGCCAGCTGAGGTGGCTCGACGCCGCAGCGCTGGGTGGGGGAACACGGCCTTGTGGTTCGCCCTGTGCTGGAGGCGATGGTGTGGCTGGTGGCGTGTCCGTTGGCGTGTCCGTTGGCGTGTCCGTTGGCGTGTGGGGGGGCCGCTGACGTGCCGGGCTCAGTCGCTCGCGCGCTCGTTCGAGCGCATCCAGGTGTAGGCCACGCCCAGGCCCACCGAGGCCCCGGTGTTCTGGCGCACCAAGGGGCTGTTTTGGTTGGCGCTGCCTGAGACGCTGTCGATGCGGGCGAAACCAAACACGCGCCAGTCAGGGTTGAGGCTGCGTGAGAACGTGGTGCCCAGCCGCCAGCCCATCAGCCCGCTGCTGGCCGCGTAGGCAGGGCGTGTCGCGGTGGCTTGCTCGGGCGTGACTTGGTAGAACGTGGCGGCCAAGGCCTGGTCGGCCACGATCAGCCCCAGGCTGGTGGTGTAGCGCCAACCGCCTTGTGCCCGGCGTTCGTAGGCCAACTCCGGCTCAAAAGACCAACCCCGGTGGGCCGCGCCGTCGCTCAGGTCAAACACCGCCCGCACGGGAAACTCGGCCCGCCAACGGCCCCCGCCCGGCGCGCTGCCCAGCTGCCATTTGAGGCGGGGACCGAGTTCGATCAAGGTGCCCAGATTGGGCATGCCTTGGCGGGCCGAACTGGCCGCGCTGCTGGAGCCGAAAGCACCTGAAACGCCCACATCCAATTCCAAGGTGGGGGTCTTCAAAGCCCGAATGCCCAGAGATCCCCGGTCGGCCCGCAGCACTTGGCCTCGGTAGATAAATGTCGGCAGGGCCACCACGCGCCTCAGGTTCTGGTCTGAACCCGGGTAGGACTGCTGCGACACGCCCAGGGCCAGAGCGCCGATTTCCCACAAAGGTGGGGCACTGGGTTCTTGCGCCCATGCCGGGGTGCTGGCCGCCCAGCAGGCCGTGGCGGTCCAAACGGCCAGCCGGGTTGTGAGGCGCTGGGGTGTGGGGCGCTGGGGGGTGTTTCGCATGGCAGGGATGGCTTTAGGGGTGGAACAAAGCTTGGGTCAAAGGCAATGCAGTGTAAGCAGGATTGCCCCCACGCCGGTGCATGCCTCGGCCCAGCAGCCATCTCAGCCCTCTGGCGCTCGAGCAGGCCAGGAGGGGGTCAGCCCTGCACCACGGCCCAATAGGCTTGGCGCGTCTCGGGGCTGGCCGCGCCCAGTGCTTGTTCGTAGCGGGTTTTGTGCAAGGCCATCATGCGGGCCGAGGCGATGGTTTTGGATTTGCAAAACCAGTGGCAGCTGTGCTGCATCAAAAACATCTCACCCATCATCTGGAAGGCGCGCTCTTTGAGGCCCAAGCCCAGCGGGTTGGCAACGGTGAGGGACAGGCCTTGGGCATGCACTTCGAGCATGCGGCGCATGTCGAAACTGGCTTTGGCAGAGAGCTGGTCAATGTAGGGCAAAGCCAGTTTGAAGCCGCGCGTGATGGGGGCTGGCAATTTGGCAAATGCGCGCGCCAGGTTTTGAAAGTCGTTGGCCAGTTGCTGCTCGGTCGTTTCTTGCAGCTGCAAAATTTGTTGCTGGCGTTCAGGGTCTTTTTCGCCCAGCGCGCGCATGTAGGCGCTGGTCAGTTGTTCCATGTTTTTTTCAATTTGGTAGGGGCGCAAATGGCCCGCCAACAAGGCGGTGCGTTTGCGTTGTCCCTGGGTGTTGAGCCAGTGGATGCCAGCGGCCAACAAAAGGATCAGGCTGAAAAATTCCATACATTCACTAGGTCTAGACCGGGATGGCCGCAGCCCCCAAGTGTAGTCAGGTGCCCGCCGCTGTCAGCCCAAGACCGTCTGGCCAGACTGGAATCCCCCTGCTGGCAGCCTCCTGCACCTTGCCGGTGTCTGCCCGGTGAATTGGAGTGGGGACTCTAAAGTTCAGGTTTTCCATTGCCACGCGCCCGAAGCAATGGTCAAATTGCTGCATTGCAACAAAACCTTCAAAGGACCACACCATGAACTTCAACGCCGAACAATTCACCCAAGCCCATCAAGACAACATGGCCACTGCCGCAAGCCTGTCGCAATCCGCTTTTGCGGGTTTTGAGCGCCTGGTCGAGCTGAACATGGCCGCTGGCAAAGCCGCTGTGGGCGAGACATTTGCCAACATGCAAGCCCTGATGGGTGCCAAGTCACCACAAGACCTGATGGCCGTGCAAGCCGCTTTGATGCAGCCCGCGTTTGAAAAGTCGGTCTCCTATGGCCGCCACTTGACCGACATCGCCAACAACACTGGCGCTGAGTTCACCAAAGCCGTCGAAAGCAAAATGGCCGAGTCCGAAAAAGCGGTCAAAAGCCTGGTTGAAAACAGCCTGAAAAACGCACCCGCTGGCTCTGAAGCCGCTGTGGCCGTGATGAAAAACGCTTACGAAGCCAGCCAAGCGGCTGCCGAAACCCTGAAAAAAGTCGCCAAGCAAGCCGCTGACACAGCCGGTTCCAACTTCAAGTCTGCCGCAGCCCAAGCCGAAGCTTCGGTCAAGGCCGTCATGACCAAGGTCAAAGCCAAGGCCTGAGCTTTGCAGCCATGAGCGGGCCTGGTGGGCCAGCTTTCTACAATCAGGGTGTCTTTGGACACCCTTTTTGTTTTGGAAGCGCCCATGAACACTGCCTTGATGACGGCGTCTGCCCCGGTTTTGCACATCGACCACGGTGTTGCCACCATCACCTTGAACCGCCCGGCCCAACGCAACCGCCTTGAAAACCAAGACCTCAAGCAGTTGTTGGCGCACTTGCAGGCCGTGAACCGCCAAACCGAGGTGCGCGTGCTGGTGCTGACCGCCAACACCCAAGGCCAAGCCAAACCGGTGTTTTCTGCCGGTTACGACATCGCAGGGTTTGACGAGCCCGGTCATCGTTCTGGCTTGTTTGAAGAAATTGCCAACACCCTGGCGCATTCAAGGCCGGTGAGCATTTGCGCCCTGAACGGCAGTGTGTATGGCGGTGCCACCGATTTGGTGCTGGCCTGTGATTTGCGCATGGGCTTGGCCGGCATTGAATGGCGCATGCCCGCCACTGCGCTGGGTTTGCATTACTACCCCAGTGGTTTGCAGCGGTACGTGAATGTGTTTGGCGTGGCGGGAGCCAAGCGGGCATTTTTAACGGCCAGGCCACTGAGCGCCGCGCAGTTGGTGGCCTTGGGCGTTTTTGAAAACCAGGTCGAGCCAGCACAATGGCAGGCGGTGTTGGCGCAATGGGTGGACGACGTCTTGGGCCTGGCACCCGTGGCCGTGCAGGAAACCAAAAAATCCCTCAACGAGATCGCCGCGGGCACCATGGACGAAGCCCGCCTGCGCGCGCGCGAACACAAAAGCAGCCAAAGCGCCGATTTTGCCGAGGGGCGTGCCGCTTTTGCGCAGCGGCGCAAGCCGGTGTTTGTGGGCCGTTGATGCCGGCATCAAGAAACCGGCGTTCGTGCCGATACTGTGGAGTCATGCGCTCATTTTCATTTTCTAGGGCCGCCCGCCCATCTCGCATTTTTGCCGCCACCTTGTTGTGGGGCTTGGCCACGGCCATGCCTTTGCAGGCGGGCCAATACCAGTTGATGGCTGGGCAAGCCAATGCGGTGGCGGTGGCTGCGCGGGTTGAAAACGGCGAAACCGTGTGCAACCTGGAGATTTCAGTTGAAGGGCAAGCGGTTTTTGAGCGCGAGGTCAAAGCCCCCTATTTTGAAGCCCGCATTGCGATCACGCCGCTGGACACAGAAAGCGTCAGCGTGACTTGGCGCGGCAAGTTCAAACGCGTGAACACCGTTGTGGTCAATGCCTGCCCCACGCAAGGCCAGGCCCAATTCACGGTCGTGTCGAACAATGCCCACCTGCGCGCCATTTGGAGCGGCGTGTTGTCGCAAATGCCGGCAAGCCAAGCCGAGTGCGTGCGAGGCGTCTTGCAGTCCGAAGGCGTTCAATACGAATGGTTCGACCTGTCGGACAAACAAGTCAGCCCGCATGACTGGCGCATCAACCGTGCCGTGACCCAATGCGAGGCGTTTTTGTTGCAACCCAAAGCCTGGGGCGAGAAAGACCCCAAGGGCTTTGCCTGTGTGCTGGCGGGCGGCTTGAAAACCCAGTGTGAGGGCTATTACACCGCCATTGTCAATGGCAAATCGCAGCCGATTTCCAAAGAACAGGCGATTGCGCGCCAGCTCTACATGCAGGCTTGGAGCACGGGCGTGCGCGAGTCTGCAGCAGGCAAAGAGGCACGCCAAAGGCAAGTGCAAGCCGTGCAAACCCAACGTGCCAACGAAGCAGCGGCCCAAATCATGGCCGAAAAAGCTGCCCAAGCGCGGGCCGCTCAGAGGGTGAAAGAAGCCCAAGAGGCTGAAATACGCGAGCGCAACGCCAAAATCGACGCTGAATTGGCCCAAAAAATTCAAGAAATCCGACGCAAAGAGCAAGAGCGCCTGGACAAACGCAACTGGTTGCGCAAGAAGCTCGAAACATGGCGAGACGGCAAGCCGCCCGAAGCGGATTCAGAGGCCAAGCCGGAAGAGGCGCCCGTGAAAAAAGCCAGCGAGGCGACCGCCAAAGAAGTCAAGCCACCCGAGGCGAAACCGCCCGAGGCGAAACCAGCCGAGGCAAAACCGGCGCAAGCCAAGCCACCTGAGGCCAACCCTGCAGAGACCAAACCGGCAGAGGCCAAACCGGCAGAGGCCAAACCGGCAGAGGCCAAGGCCTCACCCACCTGAGGTTTCAGGCGGTATTTGCCTTGTTTCTCCCGGTTGACCAGGCGGTGCCCATGGAGGCCGCCATCACCATCGCAATGGCCAGCCCTTGTGCCAGCGTCAAACCCTCTGACAAGACCAGCCAACCGGCCAGGGCCCCAACTGCGGGCTCGAGGCTGAGCAAGATGCTGAAGCTGTGTTTGGGCAAATGCCTGAGCGCAAACATCTCCAAAGCGTAAGGCACGGCGCTGGACAGCAGCGCCACCACCAAACCGGCCAAAATCCACTGTGGGTCAAACAAGCTGCTGCCCGCTTGAAACAGACCTACGGGTGCCACCACCAACGCGGCAGCCAGCATGCCCATGGGGGTGGCCATGCTGCCGTAGCGCATGGCCACCCTTTGCCCAAACACGATGTAAAGTGCCCAACAAAAACCCGCTGCCAAGGCCAAAAGCATGCCCACAGGGTCGAGCGCAGAAGCGGCCTGCGCCCCCGGCAAGGGCAGCAGCAAGCCCAAGCCCAGAGCCGCCAGCGCAACCCAAAACCAATCGCTGGCTTTTCGAGAGGTCCAGACCGCCACCGCCAAGGGGCCGGTGAACTCGATGGCGATGGCCACCCCAAACGGGATGGTTTGGATGGCGCTGTAAAACAGCAAATTCATCACACCCAGGGTGACGCCGTACAAACCCAAAGGCAGGGCGTCGGCCCAAACCCAGCGGCGTCGCCATGGACGAAAAACCGCCATCAGCATCAGCATGGCAAACACGATGCGGTAAGCCGTTGTGCCCTCAGGCCCCAAAGCCGGAAACAGGCTTTTGGCAAAGGAGGTGCCCACCGACAACGAGACCAAACTGCCCAGCAAGGCCAAAATGGCCCATAAACGCAAATTCAAGGGGGTGTGTCTTTCATTCGTGACGCCAAGTTAAAGGCTGACCGGCAAGGCAAAGGGCTTTTAGGCGGCATCATAGCGCCGCATACAATGCGGCTTCGTTCGCAGAGCGCCACGGCGGGCTGCGATATATCCAGAAGTCGTCTTATCGTGGAGTTTTCATGTTTATTTCTTCCGCTTTTGCCCAATCTGCCCCCGCCGCCGCTGCCGGTGGTGACATGCAGTCCACCTTGATGAGCATGCTGCCCTTGTTGCTCATGTTCGTGGTTTTGTATTTCGTCATGATCCGCCCGCAAATGAAAAAACAAAAAGAGCACCGCAACATGATCGATGCCTTGGCCAAAGGCGACGAAGTCATCACCGCAGGCGGCTTGTTGGGCAAGGTCAGCAAAATCGGTGACGCTTACATCGGGGTTGAATTGAGCGCTGGCGTAGAAGTCCAGATGCAGCGCAGCGCCGTGATCCAGGTGTTGCCCAAAGGCAGCTTGAAGTAATTGCCCGGTTTTTCACCTGCACGCGAGCCACTATGAACCGTTACCCCGTATGGAAATACGCGATCATCGTGATCGCCATGGTGTTGGGGGTGGTCTACACCCTGCCCAACTTTTTTGGTGAAGCCCCTGCGGTTCAGGTCTCTTCGGTCAAGGCGACCATCAAGGTAGACAACGCGACCATGCAAAAGGTCGAAGAGGCCCTCAAGGCCGCGGCCATCACGGCCCAAAGCATCGCGCTGGAAGGCTCTTCCATCCGCGCCCGCTTTGAGAACACCGACCAGCAACTGCAGGCCAAAGACGCGATTCAAAAAGCCTTGTCGCCGGACGGCAACGACCCGAAATACGTGGTCGCCTTGAACTTGGTTTCGCGCTCGCCCGCTTGGTTGACGGCGCTGCACGCGTCGCCCATGTACTTGGGTCTGGATTTGCGCGGCGGCGTGCATTTCATGATGCAAGTCGACATGCAAGCGGCCTTGACCCAGCGTGTGGAGTCTTTGTCGGGTGATCTGCGCAGCCTGCTGCGCGAAAAAGACGTGCGCCATGGCGGCATCGTGCGCAATGGCCAGGCGATTGAAATTCGCCTGCGTGACGAAAAGCAGCTGGAAGCGGCCAAGCTCCTGTTGTCCACGCAGTTGGCCGACTTGCAAGCCCAGTCGCTGCCCGATGGCAGCGAGTTTCGCCTGATCGCCACCATAAAGCCTGAAGCCGCCCGCCGCGTGCAAGACCAGGCCTTGAAGCAAAACATCACCACCTTGCACAACCGGATCAACGAACTCGGCGTGGCCGAACCGGTGATTCAGCAGCAGGGGCTAGACCGCATCGTGGTGCAGCTGCCCGGCGTGCAAGACACGGCCAAGGCCAAAGACATTTTGGGCCGCACCGCCACTTTGGAAGTGCGCATGGTCGATGAAAGTGCCGAAGCCCGTGCCGCGGAGCAAGCCAACGGCATCGTGCCGTTTGGCGCTGAACGCTATCTGGAGCGCGACGGCCGCCCTCTGATCGTCAAAAAGCAGGTCGTCTTGACCGGTGACAACCTGACCGACGCCCAGCCGGGTTTTGACGGGCAAACCCAAGAGCCCGTGGTCAACCTGACGCTGGACGCCAAGGGCGCCCGCATCTTCAAAGACGTGACGCGCGACAACGTGGGCAAGCGCATGGCCATCATCTTGTTCGAAAAGGGCAAGGGCGAAGTGGTCACTGCCCCGGTGATCCGCGCCGAAATCGGTGGCGGTCGTGTGCAGATCTCAGGCCGCATGACCACGGCCGAAGCCAACGACACGGCCTTGCTGCTGCGCGCAGGCTCCTTGGCCGCGCCCATGGAGATCATTGAGGAGCGCACCATTGGCCCGAGCCTGGGTGCTGAAAACATCGCCAAGGGCTTCAACAGCGTGACCTGGGGTTTCTTGGTCATTGTGGCCTTCATGGTGATTTATTACGCGGTTTTCGGCTTGTTCTCCGGCATTGCGCTGGGCGTGAACCTGCTCTTTTTGGTGGCCATTTTGTCGATGTTGCAAGCCACCTTGACCTTGCCTGGCATGGCCGCGATGGCGCTGGCGCTGGGCATGGCGATTGACTCGAACGTGCTGATCAATGAGCGTGTGCGTGAAGAGCTGCGCAACGGCGTGAGCCCACAAGCGGCCATTCACGCCGGCTATGACCGCGCCTGGGCCACGATTTTCGACTCCAACATCACCACGCTGATTGCCGGTGTGGCTTTGTTGGCTTTTGGCTCCGGCCCGGTGCGTGGTTTTGCGGTGGTGCATTGCATCGGCATTTTGACCAGCATGTTCTCGGCGGTGTTCTTTTCACGCGGTTTGGTCAACCTCTGGTACGGCGGTCAAAAGAAACTCAAATCGGTCTCGATCGGCACCGTGTGGCGGCCAGATGCAGGCACTGCGGTGAAAGCCGACTAAGGGAAGCGACCATGGAATTGTTCAAAATCAGAAAAGACATCCCGTTCATGAAGAACGCGTTGGTCTTCAACGTGATCTCGTTTGTGACCTTCGCGCTGGCGGTGTTCTTTTTGTTCAGCCGGGGCCTGCACCTGTCGGTGGAGTTCACCGGCGGCACCTTGATGGAAGTGAGCTACAGCCAGGCGGCCGACCTGCAAAAAGTGCGCGGCACCGTGGCCACGCTGGGTTTTTCAGAAGTGCAGGTGCAAAACTTTGGCTCTGCGCGCGAAGTCTTGATCCGCTTGCCGGCCCAAAAAGGTGTGAGTTCGGCCCAGCAAAGCGAAAAAGTGCTGACGGCCCTGAAAGCCAATGACCCCGATGTGAGCTTGCGCCGCACCGAATTCGTCGGCCCGCAAGTGGGCGACGAGTTGGCCGAAGACGGTTTGATGGCGCTGGCCTTTGTGGTGGTGGGCATCATGATTTACTTGGCCATTCGCTTCGAGTGGAAGTTCGCCGTCTCGGCCATCATTGCCAACTTGCACGACGTGATCATCATTTTGGGCTTTTTTGCCTTTTTTCAGTGGGAATTTTCGCTGGCGGTGCTGGCGGCGGTGTTGGCGGTGCTGGGTTATTCGGTGAACGAATCGGTGGTGATTTTTGACCGGATCCGCGAGAACTTTCGCCGCTACCGCAAGATGAACACGGTGGAAATCATCGACAACGCGATCACCTCGACCATCAGCCGCACCATCATCACCCACGGCTCGACCCAGATCATGGTCTTGTCCATGCTGCTGTTTGGCGGCGAGACCCTGCACTACTTCGCCATGGCCCTGACGATTGGCATTTGCTTTGGCATTTACTCCTCGGTTTTCGTGGCGGCGGCCATTGCCATGTGGTTGGGTTTGCAGCGTGAAGACCTGATCAAGCCGATCAAGAAAGACAACGACCCCGGCGACGAAAACTCAGGCGCTGTGGTGTGACCCAAGCCCTCGCTTGAACGCAAGCGCCATTCATACCCAAGCGCCATTTCTTTCGGACCAAGCTGTCCCGCGCACGCGGTTATCCAAGCTCACCCAAGGCAGGGTGTCCCGCGCAATTCGAAGCTGAACGTGGGGCGGGGTTTCAGGCCTTGTCCAGGCGTTGAAACAGACCGCCGGGCAATCGAGCCACTTGGCCCATCAATTCGAGCTCCAGCAATTGGGCCTGCAGTTGTGCGGTGGGCCAGCTGCAGCGCGCTTGCAGGGCGTCCAAGCTCACCGGGTCATGGCCGATGGCGCTGAGCAGTTCATCTTCGCTGGGGGTGTGCGCCAGAGCCGGCGTGCTTTCGCCTGCGGTCACAGGCACGGCCTCGGGCGCAAACAGGGGCATGGGCAGGGACAGTGCTTCCATCACGTCCTGGGCGGATTCCACCAATTGAGCGCCTTGTTTGATCAGCCAATGACAGCCTTTGGATTGGGCCGAGTGGATAGAGCCGGGGATGGCCATCACCTCGCGCCCTTGCTCCAGCGCTTGCTTGGCGGTGATGAGCGAGCCCGATTGCAGCGCCGCCTCCACCACCAGCGTGGCTTGTGACAGGCCCGAGATCAAGCGGTTGCGGCGTGGAAAATGGGGGGCCAGCGGGGGTGTTCCCAAAGCGTATTCGCTCAGGATCAGGCCGCATTGGGCAATGCGGTGGGCCAGATCGCGGTGTTGGCGTGGATACACCCGGTCCAGCCCCGTGCCCACCACGGCGATGGTGGCCAGTTGGGCCTGCGCGGCACCCAATAAGGCCCCTTCGTGGGCCGCGCCATCGATGCCCAGCGCCATTCCCGAGACCATCGTCAAGCCACTGGCCGCGAGGCTGCGGCCAAACTCACGCGCGTTGATTTGGCCTTGCGGTGTGGGGTTGCGGCTGCCCACCATGGCCACGGCCTGATCAACGCGCAGGCCTTGGAGGGCGCTGGTTTGGCCCAGGGCGTACAGCATCAAAGGCGGGTCGGGGATTTGCAGCAAGGCGCTGGGGTAGTCGCTGTCACCCAGCGTGACCAAGGCCCGGCCCACCGACCGATCGTCCTGTGCTTGCAGCCAACGCCAGCTGGCTTCGGTCAGCGCTAGCCAGCCCTCCGGGGGCTGCAAAAGCGCTTGTGCCTGAGAGGGTGAGACCACTTGGCACAAAGCCAATTCGCTTTGCGCAAAGACCTGTTCAGGCTGGCCCCATGCGGCCAGCAAGCGCCTGGCGGTCTCGGGCCCCACGCCCGGTGTGAGCGACAGGCGCAACCAGTGCCCCAATTCTTCAGCGGTATTGACCATCTTGCCTCCCTGCGCGGCC
>CAMCNQ010000069.1 GCA_945875955.1 Limnohabitans sp. Rim8
AAAATGGCGGAAATCATGTTGCAAGCCATGCTCATCATGGCGGTCGCGTTTTGGCTCTTCGCCATCGCCATGGCTTTGTACAGGGTCAGAAGTTTGATTTTGCAGCGAGAAAAAAATACGCAATGGGTGGCTGATTTGCCCGAAATCCAATCCAAATCAAGGAGGTCTTTGTAATGATTTGGAACATTGTGGCCGACTTTTGGGCCATGGGCGGCTATGGGCTGTATGTCTGGGGCAGCTTTGGTATGACCGCCATCCTCATGGCCCTGGAGGTTGGCTGGGTCAGGCAGCAGCGCCAGCGCACATTGGCGCAAGTGTCGGCTGAATCTGCCTTTGAACAAGGCTTGAACAAGGATTGGCAATCATGAAGCCCCGCCATCAGCGCATGTTGTGGATCAGCGCCGCCTTGCTGGCCTTGGCCGCGGCAGGCACTCTTGTTTTGAACGCATTTCAAAGCAATTTGGTTTTCTTTTTCACCCCCACCCAAGTCGCCCAAGGCGAGGCCCCCCAAGGCCGTGCTTTTCGTGTGGGTGGCATGGTCAAAGAAGGCAGTTTGAAGAAAGACGGCGAGAACATTCAATTTGTGGTGACCGACTTTGCGCACGACGTGGCCGTGGTCTACACCGGTTTGTTGCCGGATTTGTTTCAAGAGGGCAAAGGCGTGGTGACCCAAGGGAAAATGCAAGAGGGCCAAACATTCAAGGCTTCTGAAGTTTTGGCCAAACACGACGAAAACTACATGCCGCCTGAGGCGCAGCACGCCTTAGACAAGGCCGCGAAATCGCTCAAGCCGCCCAACTGATAGAAAAGAGTCTTCAATGATTGTTGAAATAGGTCACTTCGCGTTGATCCTCGCCGCTTGTGTTGCTTTGTTGCAAGCGGTATTGCCACTGGCTGGGACCCTGTTGGACCGCCCAAGGTGGCAGGCACTGGCCAAACCCACGGCGCTTATTCAGTTTTCGCTGATTGCCTTGGCCTATGCGGTGCTGACGCATGGGGCGGTCACAGACGACTTTTCCATCAAGTACATCGCTGAGCACTCCAACTCGCTCTTGCCTATGCAATTCAAGGTGGCTTCGGTTTGGGGTGGCCACGAAGGCTCTTTGCTGTTGTGGGTGCTGATGCTGTCGGGCTGGACGGTGGCGGTGGCCCTGTTTTCCAAAACGCTGCCCTTGGCCATGGTGGCGCGGGTGATCAGTGTTTTGGGCTGGGTGTCTGCCGGTTTTTTGTCCTTCACTTTGCTCACTTCGAGCCCGTTTGAACGCCTGATGCCTCCAGCCGCCGACGGGCGTGAATTGAACCCTTTGCTGCAAGACCCGGGCTTGATCATTCACCCGCCGATGTTGTACATGGGCTATGTGGGGTTTTCGGTGGCTTTTGCCTTTGCCATTGCCGCCTTGCTGTCGGGCCGCATGGATGCGGCCTGGGCCCGCTGGTCGCGGCCTTGGACGGTGGTGGCGTGGATGTTCATGACCGCTGGCATCGCCCTGGGCTCGTGGTGGGCTTATTACGAGTTGGGCTGGGGCGGCTGGTGGTTTTGGGACCCGGTGGAAAACGCTTCACTCCTGCCCTGGTTGTTTGGCACGGCCCTGATTCACGCCTTGATGGTGACCGACAAACGGGGTGGTTTCAAGGCCTGGTCGGTGTTGCTGGCCATTGGGGCTTTTTCATTGTCCTTGCTGGGCACGTTCTTGGTGCGATCGGGTGTGCTGACCTCGGTGCATGCGTTTGCCTCAGACCCCAAGCGGGGTGTCTTCATCTTGATCTTTTTGGCCTTGGTGGTGGGCATTTCCCTCACGCTGTTCGCCTGGCGCGCACCAAAAGCCACCCTGGGCGGCAAGATGGGCCTGGTTTCGCGTGAGTCCATGCTCTTGACCAACAGCGTGCTCTTGGTGGTGGCCACCGGCGCTGTGTTGTTGGGCACGGTCTACCCTTTGATCGTGGACGCCTTGAACTTGGGCAAACTGTCGGTGGGTGCGCCTTATTTCAATGCGGTGTTTGTGCCCTTGATGGTGCCTGTGGTGTTTTTGATGGTGCCGGGGGGTGTGGCGCATTGGCGCGAAGCCCGCTTGCCAGAGCTGGCCCATGCCATGCGTTGGCCTGCTTTGGCCGCTGTGCTGGTGGGCCTTGGCTTGTTGCTGCTGAGTGAGCGCGGCACATGGCTAACCGCCATGGGCATGGCCTTGGCCACTTGGGTGGTGGTGGGCTTGCTGCACCAAATCGTCAACCGCATGCAGAAACCCGGCCGCATTCCCCCTTCTTATTGGGGCATGCACTTGGCGCATCTGGGCATTGCCGTGGTGGTGGTGGGCATCAGCTTGGTCAAGGGCTATGAAGTCGAGCGCGATGTGCGCATGGGCGTGGGCGACACCGTCCAAATAGAAAATTACACCTTTGAGCTGTTGGGCGTCTCTACCGTGGATGGTCCGAATTACAAAGCGCTGCGCGGCCAAGTGCAGGTGAACAAGGACCAAAAACCGCTGGAGGTCTTGTACCCCGAAAAGCGCCGCTATTTTTCCTCCGCCATGCCCATGACCGAGGCGGCGATTGATTCGGGCTTTTTCCGCGACTTGTATGTGTCATTGGGCGAGCCGATACAAGGCGATCGCCCCCAGTGGAGTGTGCGGGTTTATTACAAACCCTTTATCTCTTGGCTTTGGTACGGTGCCATCTTGATGGTCTTGGGTGGTTTGTTGGCGGTCAGCGATCGGCGTTACCGCAAAGCGCCGGCCGCAGCGGTGGGCTAAAGATACAGAGGCTTGGCATGAAAAAGTTTTTGATCCCTTTGGTGTTTTTTTTGGTCTTGGTGGTTTTTTTGGGTGTTGGCTTGAATCGCAACCCGCAAGAAATTCCTTCGCCCTTGGTGGGCAAGCCTGCGCCTGAATTTGCCTTGGCAACCTTGGACAGCAGCGCGCCCAAATTTGGACCTCAAGACATGCGTGGTCAAATTTGGATGCTCAATGTCTGGGCCACTTGGTGCGTCGCGTGCAGGCAGGAACACCCTTTGTTGGTGGCCTTTTCCAAAGCCAATAAATTGCCCATTGTGGGCCTGAGTTACAAAGAAATTCAAACCCAAGACGAGCCTGCTGGACGAAAGCTGTTGCCCGAAGAAAAACTGCAAAAGGCCCGTGAGCGCAGTGCCCAGTGGTTGCAGCGGCATGGCAATCCCTATGCCGTGTCGGTGTTTGATTTGGATGGCCGGGTGGGCATTGACTATGGCGTTTATGGTGTGCCCGAAACTTACCTGATCGATCAAAATGGGGTGATCCGCTACAAGCGTGTGGGGGTCGTGACGCAGGAACTGCTGCAAACCCAAATCTTGCCTTTGATGCAGAAGTTGAACGCCATATAAGGCAGCTTGAAAGAGGTCATGCGCATGAATTTTCTCGGTATCAAACAATTGGGCCAAGGGCTTTGCTTCTGGCTTGCCGCCTTGCTGGTGGTGACCGCCCAAGGCAAAGAGGCCGAGCCTTTGGCCAAGGAGCCGCTGATCGAACAGCGTTTGATCCATATTTCCGAGGAGTTGCGCTGCTTGGTTTGCCAAAATGAATCGCTGGCGTCATCGCGCGCTGAACTGGCCAACGACTTGCGCGAAGAAGTTCGTCAACTGATTCGCCAAGACCAAAGCGATGTCCAAATCAAAGCCTATTTGGTCGCACGCTATGGCGACTTTGTTTTGTACCGACCCGAAGTCAAGCCCCTGACTTGGTTGTTGTGGTTTGGCCCGTTTGCCTTGCTGTTGATTGGCCTGCTGGGCATGGCCCTGTATGTGCGCCAGCGTCAGGCGCTGCAATCGCAGACGCGGGTTTTGAGCGAAAAAGAGCACGAGCAAGTTCGTGCCTTGTTGAAAAGTGGAGAGTTGCCATGAGTGCGATGCTGTTGTTTTTGGCCATCACACTGGGCATGGCGCTGATTGCGGCAGGGGTGGTGGTTTGGGTTTTGCTGCGCCAGGGGCCTGTGGCGACATCGGCAAGCCAGGCGGCGGCGAATGTCAAGGTGTACCGCGAGCAAATTCAGGACCTGGACCGTGAACACGCCAGTGGCCACCTGAGTCAGTCCGAGTGGCAGCAGTCACGCGACGAGTTGAGTGGCCGCTTGTTGCAAGACACGGCGCAAGAGGATGAGCCTCTGGTCAAAACCCAGGCGCAGGCATGGCCGACGGCGGTGTTCATCGCGTTTGCATTGCCGATTGCGGCCATAGGCCTTTACTTGGCGCTGGGAAAGCCAGAGGCTTTGAACCCAATGGCTGCGGCCGCCGCCGCCGCCGCTGCATCGCCTGAACAGGCCGCGCCCCAAGAGCTGAGCCAGTTGGCCGAGAATTTGGCCAACAAATTGCAAGCCGAGCCGGACAACCTGCAGGGCTGGGTCATGTTGGGGCGCACCTACCGCAGCATGGGCAATTTGGAGGCGGCTTTGAAGGCCTTTGACCGTGCGCTGAAACTCCAGCCCGACGATGAGTTGTCCTTGGCTCGGGTGGAGGTGTTGGCGGCCAAAAACCAGGGCCGCTTTGACGGTGAACCCTGGCGGGTGATTCGAGAAGTGCTGCAGCGCGACCCGCAAAACTATGGGGCTTTGTTGTTGGCTGGCAGCGCCTCTTATGCGGATGCGCGCTACGCAGATACCCTTGATTTTTGGCAGCGCGCTCGGACTCAATTGGCGGCCAACCACCCCGATGTGCCCAGCTTGGACGAAGCCTTGAGCGCTGTTCAAAAGGAGGTCGGCGCGGCCCAAAGCCCCACGGCTGCAAAGGGCGCACAAGCTGGCCCTGCCTCAGGTGCGGCTGCCCAAGGTGCGCCACAAGCGGATGCCATGGGCTCAAGCAAAGGCGGCGAGGCATCGGGGCTGAGTGTCTCGGGCCAAGTGCGCCTTTCGGCGGCCATGCAAGGCCAAACCAGCCCCTCGGATGTGGTCTTTGTTTACGCCACGCCCGCCAATGGCGAGCGCATGCCTGTGGCGCTTTTCAAGACCACCGTCGCCCAATTGCCTTTGCGCTTCACCCTCGACGACAGCACGGCCATGCTGCCTGATCGCAAGCTCTCTGGCGCAGGTCAGGTGTTCGTCAAAGCGCGGGTTTCCAAGTCGGGCAATGCGATCCCGCAGTCCGGTGACTGGCTGGGCAGTTTGGGGCCGGTCAAAGTGGGCGCAAAAGGCTTGGACCTGGAAATCAAAAGCCAAATGCCTTGAGCCACAAAAACGGCTTTGGCCCTGCACGATGGGGTTGCAACGGGGCTGAGCCAAGCTGAACCCAACAACGCCCCATGCCTTTCGCATGGTTTTGGGTTCAGCGCGTCACCGGGAGCGGGTCCTTGACCGTGTCAAGGCGCATGCGCAGCGGCACGCGCTTGACCATGGCCCACGCAAATCATCCTAAACCCGGCAGTTGGCCGCTTGCTTGCGCTCATTGGGAGTTCCCTTGTACTGTCCCCAAGGCCAGGCCAGAAGGCACGGGGCCCGATTGGCTGACGATGGACGCCGCCTGGCGAATCGCGTCCACGGTGGCCAAAGCGGTGGCTTCGGCGGCCATCACCGTCAGCAGCATCAGGTCAGCCGGGCTGGTTTCTTGGCCTGTGGCCAAAGCAAACAGGGTGTCGCCGTCCAGAGTGGTGTGGGCCGGGCGGATGCTGCGCGCCAGGCCATCGTGCGCGCTCATGGCCAGGCGTTTGGCCTGTGCTTTGTTGAGCTTGGCGTTGGTGGCGACCACGCCAATCGTGGTGTTGGTGCCCGGCAGGGGGCGTTGAGTCGCATGGCCGGCCAAAAGCGCCGTTTGGGTGTTGAGCAAGGACTTTCCGTCTTCGCTGCGGGCACCAGCCAGCAGCAAGCCGGTGACCGGGTCCAGCACATCGCCAATGGCGTTGCAGGCCACCAAGGCCCCAACCACCCAAGGGCCCACACGCACACTGGCGTTGCCAATGCCGCCTTTCATGGCGCGGTGCAGGCCAAACAACTTGCCCACACAGGCGCCCGCACCGGCGCCCACATTGCCTGCGTCGGGCTTTTGCGCCGTAGCGGCTTGGCAGGCGGCATAGCCCGAATCCGCATTGGGCCGGATGGCCGGGTTGTCACCCGGACGCACCACCGGCAAATCGAACAGCACCGCCGCGGGCACGATGGGAACCCGGCCATGGCCAGTTTCAAAGCCAAAGCCGTTTTCTTCAAGCCAGCGCACCACGCCAGTGGCCGCGTCCAAACCAAAAGCGCTGCCGCCACTCAACAAGATGGCATGGACTTTGTCCACCAAGTTGGCCGGGTCGAGCAAGTCGGTCTCGCGTGTGCCAGGCGCTGCGCCCCGGACATCAACGGCCCCCACAACGCCTTCAGGCGTGAGCACCACAGAACAACCCGTCAAGCGTTCGGCATGCGTGAAGTGCCCGACTTGAATACCGGGCACATCGACGATGCTGCCGCCGCCGTGGGTGATGCTGTTTGCGTTGCCGCTTGCGCTGCTGATCATTTTGTCGCTGTTGGGGCCGATGTTTACAATCATCACGGATGCCTTTCAAAACCTGCTTCATTGTTGTTCACAGTCCCAAGGATAGCCTGTGCCCCTGTTCATTCTGAGGCGGTTGTTGAGCTTTGTGCTGAGCCTGCTGGCGACTTCGCTGGTGGTTTTTGCCGTTTTGGAGCTTTTGCCTGGGAATGCCGCCCAGGTGATTTTGGGAGAAACCGCGACCGCCCAATCCCTGGCCGCCATGGAGGAAAAATTGGGTCTGAACATGCCCGCCCCTGAGCGCTATGCGCATTGGCTTGGCGGTTTGCTGAAGGGGCAAACAGGCATGAGCATTTCTTATGAAACCCCAACCGCACAACTCATCGCAGAGCGTCTGCAAGTGACGCTGCCCTTGGCGGTGATGGCCATGGGGCTGACGGTGGCTCTGGCCTTGGCCATGGGCATATACGCCGCTTCCAAGCAAAACAAAGCGGGTGACATGGGGGTCATGGCGCTGAGCCAATTGGGCTTGGCTGTGCCCAACTTTTGGTTTGCGATTTTGTTGATATTGTTGTTCGCTGTTCAGCTTGAGTGGGTCAGTGCAGGGGGTTTCCCGGGGTGGTCTGAAGAGGACGGCGGCGGTCTTTGGCAGGCTGTAAAGGCCTTGGTCTTGCCTGCCGTGGCTTTGGCCGCGGTGCAAACGGCCATCTTGACACGGGTGACCCGCTCGGCCGTGTTGGACACCTTGCGCGAAGACTTTGTGCGCACCGCTCGGGCCAAGGGCCTGTCGCGCCGCCAGGTGTTGTGGGGCCATGTGCTGCGCAATGCGATGGTGCCTGTGCTCACCGTGATGGGCTTGCAGTTTGGCAACCTCATCACCGGTGCCATCGTGATTGAAAATGTCTTTGTGCTGCCTGGCATTGGCCGCTTGATTTTCCAGGCGATTGCCAACCGAGACCTGATCGTGGTGCGTGATGTGGTCATGTTGTTGGCCGCCATGGTGATCGTGATCAACTTTTGCATCGATGTGCTCTACGCCTGGATTGACCCCAGGATCAAGCTTGGCCATGCAGGGACCTGAGCCCTTCATGCGCCGTGCCTGGCGTCACCCCAGCTTTGTCTTGGGAGGGGTCTTGGTGTTGTTGCTGGTGGTGTGCGCGGGCCTGTCTTTTTTTTGGTCGCCTTATCCCGTGGGGGACATCGACATTCCCAACAAGCTGGCTTTGCCCAGTGCAGCCCATTGGATGGGCACGGACAGCCTGGGGCGTGACATTGGCAGTTTGTTGCTGGTGGGAAGTCAAAACTCTTTGTTGGTTGGCTTCATCGCGGTGGGCATGGGACTGGGCGTGGGCGTGCCTTTGGGATTGCTGGCAGCGGCCCGCCGGGGTTGGGTGGACGAAGTGATCATGCGGGCATCGGATTTCACCTTTGCTTTTCCGGCCTTGTTGTCGGCCATCATGTTGACCGCCATTCACGGCCCAGGCCTGGTGGTCAGCATCGTGGCCATAGGCATTTTCAACATCCCGGTTTTTGCGCGCATCACACGCGCAGCGGCTCAAGCCGTATGGTCACGCGATTACACGGCGGCAGCCCGTGCCGCAGGCAAGGGGCCTTTGGCCATCACCTGGCACCATGTTTTTCCCAACATCGCCAGCGTGCTGATCGTGCAGGCGACGATACAGTTTGCAATCGCGATCTTGGCCGAGGCGGCTTTGTCCTACCTGGGTTTGGGCACACAGCCTCCACAGCCGAGTTGGGGGCGCATGCTGAACGAAGCGCAGTCGCAGATGTTTCAAGCCCCCTTGTTGGCGGTTTATCCAGGGGTGGCGATTGCCTTGGCGGTCTTGGGCCTGAACCTGCTGGGGGATGGCCTGCGCGATTTGCTGGACCCCAAATTGGCCAGGCAGCGGTGAAGGCCCATGCTTGAAAACGCCTCACCCCAGACTTTGCTGCAAGTGCGCGACTTGCGCGTGCAATTGCCCACGTCCCGTGGTTGGGCCGAGGCCTTGCGCGGCGTTTCTTTCGAGCTCCAACGGGGCCAGACCCTGGGTCTGATTGGCGAGAGTGGTTGCGGCAAATCACTCACCGCCTTGGCCCTGATGGGCTTGTTGCCCGAGCGGGCCAAGCTCAGTGGCTCCATCTTGCTGCAGGGCCATGAATTGGTGGGCATGTCTGAGCCGCAGCTGTGCCATCTGCGAGGTGCCCGCATGGCCATGATTTTTCAAGAGCCCATGACCGCGCTCAACCCTTTGCACCCCATTGGGAAACAAATTGCAGAGCCATTGCGCGTGCATCAAAACATGGGCGCGAAAGAGGCCAAAGCGCGTGCCTTGTGGCTGCTTGAGCGGGTTCAATTGCCACGTGCAGCCGAGCGCTTGATGGCCTACCCGCACGAACTGTCTGGCGGTCAACGCCAAAGGGTCATGATCGCCATCGCACTGGCTTGTCGCCCCGATTTGCTGGTGGCCGATGAGCCGACCACGGCCTTGGATGTCACTGTACAAAAAGAAGTGCTGGCGCTGATCAAGCAATTGGTCACAGAAGACGGCATGGGCTTGCTCCTGATCAGCCATGACCTGGGCCTGATGAAAGACCAGGTCGATCGCGTCATGGTCATGTATGGCGGCGCTGTGGTCGAGCATGCGGCCACGCCCGAGTTGTTTGCGCAGCGCGCCCACCCCTACACCAAGGGTCTGTTTGAGGCCCGCCCCCGCTTGGGGCTGGCCCGGGGCAGCCGCTTGACCACGATCGCGGGCAGCGTGCCCGAGCTGATGGACTTGCCACCCGGTTGTGCCTTTGTGGATCGCTGCGGCTTGGCGCGCGAGGCCTGCCGCAACACCCCACCGACAGATCAGACCATTGCGCCCAAGGTCGTGTCGGCGCTGCCGCATGGGGTCAACTGCCCGTACTGGAACAGCCCCCCATGAGCACCACTTCAACTGCGTCACCCTTGCTGCTTCAAGTGCAGAACTTGGGGCGTCGCTTCAGCTTGCCGCGCCGCTCAGTCTGGTCGCCACCGGCGACTTTGCAGGCCTTGTCCCAGGTCAGCTTCCAGCTGCAGGCAGGCAAAAGCCTGGGCATCGTGGGCGAGTCGGGCTCGGGCAAGTCCACCTTGGCGCGTTTGGTGATGGCGCTGGACAAGCCCAGCGAAGGCCAGGTTTTGTTTCAAGGCGAAGACATTCACCAGGTGGGTGCGGGCCGCTTGCGGGCTTTGCGCAGCGGCTTTCAAATGGTGTTTCAAGACCCCTATGGCTCGCTCGATCCCCGGCAGAAAGTGCTGGGCATCGTGACCGAGCCCCTGCAAGGCCGGACCCAGCCGGGTGATGGTCTGCACAGCTTGCGCGATCGGGCGGCCCAAGCCCTGAGCGAGGTGGGCCTGAGAACAGCGGATTTGGACAAATACCCGCATGAATTTTCGGGTGGACAGCGCCAGCGCATCGCCATTGCGCGCGCCCTGATCACGCGGCCTGCTTTGATCGTGGCCGATGAACCAGTCAGTGCCCTGGATGTGTCGGTGCAAGCACAGGTGCTGAACCTCATGATGGACTTGCAAGAGCGCCATGGCCTGAGCTATTTGTTGGTCAGCCATGACCTTGCGGTGGTCAGCCTCATGTGCGACGATCTGCTGGTGTTGCAATCCGGTTGCGTGGTCGAGCAAGGTCCGGCGCAGCACATTTTTCAGCATGCCGAGCACCCTTACACTCGGCAATTGATTTCAGCGGTTCCCGGTGGCGGGGATGATTTTTTTGAACAGGAGAAAACATGACCAAACCCATTGCAATTGCCCGTCGTTCTGTGAGCTGGTGCGCGCTTGCCTTGTTGACCGCCAGCTGGCTGTCGGTCCCCTTGCAGGCACAAGCCCAATCACGCAAAGACAGCGTCACTTTGGGCATGATTCTTGAACCCACCAGCCTGGACCCCACCATGGCGCCCGCTGCGGCCATTGGCGAAGTGGTTCACTACAACATCTTGGAAGGCTTGACCAAAATCAACGCCGACGGCTCGGTCAGTCCTTTATTGGCACAGAGCTGGCAGATGGATGCCGATGGCAAGGCTTACACCTTCAAGTTGCGCAAGGGCGTGAATTTTCAAGATGGCTCCCCTTTCGATTCGTCCTCGGTGAAGTTCAGTTTTGAACGCGCCAAGGACGCCAAAAGCACCAATAAAGCCAAAGGGGCTGTGTTCAACAACATCAGCCACATTTCAACGCCCGACGCCCACACGGTGGTGCTGGTGTTGAACAACCCGGATGGCAACTTTTTGTTCCGCATGGGTGAAAACACCGCCGTTATCTTGCATCCCAACAGCGCCGCCACGGCCGCCACCAAACCGGTGGGCACTGGCCCCTACCAGCTGGACAGTTGGGCCAAGGGCACCTCGGTCAGCTTGTCCAAATGGGATGGTTTCAGAGACGCCAACGCGATCAAGATCAAGAAAGTCAAATTTCGCTTCATCAACGATTCGTCCGCTCAAGTGGCGGCCTTGCTGGCCGGCGATGTCGATGGCATGCCCCGTTTTCAGTCGCCCCAAAGCCTGCAGCAATTCCAAGCCGACAAACGCTTTGTGGTGGAACTGGGCAGCACAGCGGGCAAGGGCATCATGACCATCAACAACCGAAAAAAACCCTTTGACGATGTGCGCGTGCGCCGCGCACTGTCGCACGCGGTCGACAAGAAAGCCTTCATCGATGGTGTTTTCGAAGGCTTGGCCAAACCCATTGGCAGCCACATGGCCCCCACAGACAAGGGCTATGTGGAGTTGAGCGGCCAGTACGCCTTCGACCCTGAAAAAGCCAAAGCCCTGCTCAAAGAGGCGGGCGTGCAGACACCGCTGAATGTGACCTTGACCTTGCCGCCACCCCCCTACGCCCGCAAAGGGGGTGAAATTTTGGCCGCACAACTGGCCAAGGTGGGCATCGTTGCCAAAATCGAAAATGTGGAATGGGCCCAGTGGTTGGGCGGCACTTTCAAGGGCAATTTTGACCTCACAGTCATCAACCATGTGGAGCCCCTGGATTACATGAACTATGCCAATCCCCAGTATTACTGGGGCTACGACAGCAAGGCCTTTCGCGACCTTTCAGCCAAGCACGCGGCCACAACCGTTGCCAAAGAGCGCACCCAGTTGTTTGGCGACATGCAGCGCATGATCTCCAGCGATGCGGTGAACGTGTTTTTGTTCAACGCCTCCAACACCGCGGTCTACCGCAAAGGCCTCAAAGGCCTGTGGTCAAGCTCGCCGATTTTTGCCAACGACATGTCGGCCGTTTCATGGCAATAAATTCTGCGGCCGCCCAGAGCCGCAGAAAAAGCTTGCTATAATTGTTTGCTAGATGCGGCTGTAGCTCAGTTGGATAGAGT
>CAMCNQ010000070.1 GCA_945875955.1 Limnohabitans sp. Rim8
GGCGGCCTCACCCGGGCCCAGCGAGCCATACACCTCGTCGGTGGACACGTGCAGAAATCGAAAGCCCTCCCTTGCAGGGGCGGTCTCTGACCGCAATGCGCCACTGTCCAGCGCAGCATCGCGGTCTGAGTCCGCTTTCACAGGCAGGCCAGCCCAATACCCGCGTACCGACTCCAGCAAGCGAAAGGTGCCGACGATGTTGGTTTCGATGAACTCGCCCGGGCCGTGGATCGAGCGGTCCACATGGCTTTCGGCGGCAAAGTTGACGACCGCACGGGGGCGGTGCTCGGCCAGCAACTGGGTGACCAAGGCGGTGTCCCCAATGTCGCCTTGCACCAATTGGTGGCGCGCATCGCCTTGCAAGCTGGCCAGGGTATGCGGGTTGCCCGCGTAGGTGAGTTTGTCCAGATTGATGACAGGCTCGTCGCTGGTGGCCAACCAGTCGAGAACGAAGTTGGCGCCGATGAAGCCGGCACCGCCGGTGACAAGAAGGGTCATGGGTCTTTTGTGTGATGGGCGCTACGGGGCGTGGCACCAATGGACTGTGATTTTAAAAGCATTGTGCGCGGTGGCAGGTTAAAGTGACAGCTTGCCAAGGAAGTCCCCCATGCCCACACCCGACAACGCCAAACGCACGAAATCAACGCCCAAGGCCCCACCAGAAGGTCAGACCCCACCCGCGCAGCACGTGTGGCTGGCCGGTTTGGGTGCCATGGCCAAGGCCCAAGAACAAGGCAGCAAAGCCATTGAGGCCTTGCTCAACGACGGCTTGGCCTTTCAACGCAAAAGCCAGGCCCAAGCCCAACAGCGCTTGCAAGAGGCCACCGAACGGCTGAGCCACTTGGCCACTGACTTTGGACAACAAGGCTCGGTGCGGGTGGACAAACTGGAGCACATGTTTGAAGACCGTGTGGCCAAGGCCTTGCACCGCTTGGGCATGCCCTCGCTGCTGGACATGCAGATGCTCAGCGAGCGTGTGGCCCAGTTGGAGGCGCAATTGGCGGCGCTGAGCAGAGGGCCAGCGCCGCTGAAAGCGGCACGAACACCAGCTTCAGCAAAAACGCCCACGCCCAGGACTTCTAAGCCCCAGATGTCCAAGCCCAGGACATCCAAGGTCAACTCGGCCAACGCGGCAAAAACCCGCCAAAAAACAAGCTGAGCCCACGCACCTGACTTGTCTCATGGCCAAGAAAGCCCCCCGCCGCACCGCCCAGCGCATTGCCGAGGTCACACTGGCTTTGTTCAACCGCTTTGGTGAGCCGAATGTCTCGACCACGCTGATCTCTGCCGAGTTGAACATCAGTCCGGGTAATTTGTATTACCACTTTGCCTCGAAAGACGCCTTGGTCAACCAGCTGTTTGACCAGTACGAAGTGGCGATGCTGGAATTGCTGGATGCAGCGCCCGACGTCAAGGACGTGGAAGACGCTTGGTTTTTCCTGCACTCGTTGTTTGAACAGGTGTGGAACCACCGCTTTTTGTACCGCGACCTGAACAACCTGCTGTCGGGCAATCGGCATTTGGAAACCCATTTCCAATTGGTTTTGAATCGCAAAACCCAGGCCTTTCGCGCCATGCTGGAGTCGCTGGCCAGCGCTGGCCTGATGCGCATAGACCCCGACAGCATCGAGACCCTGTCGGCCAGCATGTGCGTGATGGTGACCTATTGGCTGAGCTACGAATATGTGCGCAACCCGCGGCAAGCTTTGGAGCCTGCCAGTGCCGGCCTGGCCTTGACACGCGGCGCGCAGCACATTTTGGCGCTGCTCACGCCCTACATGGCCAACCCCGATCTGCAAAGCCATTTGCAGGGTTTGACCGCCGCGTACAAGCTGAGCGAAGGCTAAGACCCGGCCAGCGTCAGGCCCTGTCCATCAGCCCAAGCGCAGTGCAGCCAAAGCCAGCAAGCCATCAAAAATCAGGTTGTCCACCAGGTCGAACTTGACCGACATGCTGGGGGCCATTTTCCAGCCCGCGCCCCCGGTCATCACGCACATGGGCTCTTGCCCGGTGTGCTGCCGCAGGTGCTGCACCATGCGCTCACAGGCCCCGGCAATTGCATAAGTGCCGCCACTGGTCAACGCGTCGCTGGTGTTGGTGGGAAACAGGCTGACTTCGCCCGTGGGCACATGCAAGCCGGCCGTGCCCGATTCGAGGGCGCGCAACATGATGCCGTGCCCCGGCAAAATCAGGCCGCCCAAAAACCGCCCCTGCGCGTCTATGGCTTCTACCGTGACCGCCGTGCCCACCATGACGACCACCAAGGGGCGTGACCCTTGCCCCATTGCCAGCATGCGCTGGCGCGCCCCTATCATGGCCACCCAACGGTCTGCGCCGAGCCGACTGGGGTGGTCATAGCCATTGGTCAAGCCGGCCTCAGACAGGCTGGGCACCACCCATTTGGGTGCGAAGTCCCATATCTCCATTTGCTCTTGCACGCGGCGCTTGATGGCGTCACCGGCCACAACGCAACCGAGCATGTGCTCAGGCTGGGCCAACTCAGCCCACGGCCCTTCGGCCAGTCGGTCGATGTTCTCAAGGAACTCTGCCCCTTGCAAGAGCAAGGCGGCATCGGGGTGTGGGCGCTCGTAAAGCGCCCACTTGAGTCGGGTGTTGCCGACATCAAGGGCTAAAAAAGTCATGGCAGGATGATAATCCCAGAAAACACCGTTTCTGGGGCCTTGGCTTTCAAGCGGCCAGCCGGGTCCAACCTGTCAGATCAAGCGACGCCAGCGCCATGATCTTGGCCGAATCGACCAACTCCTGTATGCCCACATATTCATCGGGCTGGTGGGCCAAATCCAAAATACCCGGGCCATAGGCGATGCAGTCTTGCAGCTTGCCGCTGCGCACAATGTGCTTTTGGTCATAGGTGCCGGGGCTGGCGATGTAGCTGGGCTGGCGCCCCAGCACACGGGCGATGGCCCGCGCTGTGGCATCCACCACAGGCGCATCTTTGGGCGTGGCCGTGGGCACAAAACTCATGATGTCGCGAATACCGTAGTCAAAACCGGGCCGGGTGCGCTGGAGTTCGTCCAGCATGGCGATGATTTCTTGCTTGACGGCTTCGAGGTTTTCTTCGGCAATGAAGCGCCGGTCCAGCACAGCGCGGCAACTGTGCGCCACCATGGGCGCAGGGGTTTGTGCGGTGGGCCAGCCCCGTTCGTCGTTGGCATAGCGCTGCTCCAACTGCCCGCCATGGATGCTGTTGATGTTGAGCGTGCTGACCCGCGCACCCGGCGGCTCCACCGGCTCGGCGGTGCGCCGCTCTTGCAAGCGGGGCTGCAATTGCGACTCCAGCAAATGGATGAAGGCGCTCATGTGGTTGATGGCGCTGTCGCCCAAAAAAGGCATGGAGCCATGGGCCATGCGCCCTCGGGTTTCGACCTCGGCCCACCACACGCCCCGGTGCCCCAGGCAAATGCGGTCTACCCCCAAGGGCTCGGGAATGATCACATGGTGCACCCGGGGTTTGCTGAAATACCCCCGCTCGGCCAAATAGCCCACACCGGCGAAGCCACCGGACTCTTCGTCCACGGTGCCACTGATCTCCAGCGCGCCGGGAATGGGCAAGCCCGACTCAATCAGGGCCTCGCAAGCGATGACGCTGGCGGCCAAACCGCCCTTCATGTCGCAGCTGCCTCGGCCATAAACCCGGCCTTGGTCGACCTGCCCGCCAAAGGGCGCATAAGTCCAGCCAGAGCCCGCCTCGACCACGTCGATGTGGCTGTTGAAATGCACACACTCACCCGGCCCCTGCCCCGTCCACCTGGCCACCACATTGGTGCGGGGGTGGCTGTTGCTGTCGCCCGGTGCGCCGATGGCGCGCACGTACTCGACCGCAAAACCTTTTTTGGCCAAGCGCTCGCCCAAGAAATGAGCGCAGGCTTCGTAGGCGTCGCCGGGCGGGTTGACGGTGGGGATGCGCACCAAGTCTTGCGTGAGGGCGGTGACCTCTTCGCGTTTGGCCTCAATGCGGGCAAGCAGGTGTTCAACAGCGGCGTTCATGGCCTCAGTCTATCCCTGCCTGCCCGGGGGCGAAAGTCACCCAAGGCACAGCGCAACTTGGCGCGGACGGCGCTCAGTTTTGCTGCCAGGGCAGGCCACGGTAACGCCAGCCTCCGGTGGTGCCCCGGTGGGCCTGGGCGTTGGGGTCGCCCTCAAAGCCTTCCAAAATGTTGTAGGCCTCCAGCCCCAAGGCGCTTGCGCGCTGCGCAGCGGCAACCGAGCGCACGCCACTTCGGCACAGCAAAAGCAGTTTTTTTCCGCCCTCGCCCAAGGCCAAAATGCCCGCATCAAACTCGGGGTTGATGGCCGTCTCGGGCCACTGCTTCCAGGCCAAGGGCTTGGCACCGGGCACAAAACCCACCCAGGTGCGCTCGGCATCGCTGCGCACATCGACCAAGACAGCCTGCCCCGCCTGAACCCAGGCCCAGGCCAGGGTGGGGGCGATATCGCCTGCATAGCCTTGCGCGGGCAGGACAGTGGAGGAAGCTTGGACAGAAGCCGGGACTAAAGAGGTGTTCATGGTGTGGGCCTGGGGCTGAAAACGTGGCAAATCATAGCTTTTTGTGCCAGTGACACCCAGGCAGTGACAGGAATGCCGCCAGCGGATAAGATGCGGGTTTTGATTGACGTTTACGTCAACGTCAACTCAACACCCACAACAGCTACCCGAAGGCACGACCATGACCGATCTGTCCGCTGAATTCAAGGCCTTGGCCGAATACCGCCCCACGAACAAAGTTCGTTTTGTCACGGCGGCCAGCCTGTTTGACGGCCACGACGCGGCCATCAACATCATGCGCCGCATCTTGCAGAGCATGGGCGCAGAAGTCATTCACCTGGGGCACAACCGCTCGGTGGACGAGGTGGTGACCGCCGCCTTGCAAGAAGACGCCCAAGGCATCGCCATCAGCTCCTACCAAGGCGGGCACAACGAGTATTTCAGCTACATGGTCGAGTTGCTCAAGGCCAGAGGCGGCCAGCACATCCAGGTGTTTGGTGGCGGCGGTGGGGTGATCGTGCCTTCTGAAATCCGCACTTTGGCCGACCAGGGCGTGCGCATTTTCAGCCCCGAAGATGGCCAAAAAATGGGCCTGGCCGGCATGATCGGCGAAATGGTGATGCGCTGCGACCAAGACATCAGCCCCTTGGCCCCCAAAGACATCGGCGCCATTGCGGGCCATGGCGAAACAAACTGGCGTGCCTTGGCGCAACTCATCACCGCTTTGGAAAACGGCAAAGCCGACGCCCACTTGGTGCAATCGGTGCGCGAGCAAGCCGCCTTGACGAAAGTGCCCGTGCTGGGCATCACCGGCACCGGCGGTGCGGGCAAGTCCAGCCTGACCGACGAGCTGATACGGCGTTTGCGCTTGGACCAAAACGACGCGCTGCGCGTGGCGGTGATCTCGATCGATCCGTCCCGCCGCAAGAGTGGCGGCGCATTGCTGGGCGACCGGATTCGCATGAACGCGATCTCGCCTTGGATGCGCAAAGCCCCCACGCTCACCACTGCGTGTAGTTCACTGCCCCCCGAGGGGGCCGGTATCGCCTTGGGACGGCCCGGCGGCGATACAGGCCAACGCGTGTTCATGCGCTCACTGGCCACACGCGACTTCGGCTCCGAGATTTCAGCCGCACTGCCCGACGTGATTGCGGCCTGCAAAGTGGCGGGCTTTGACCTGATCGTGGTCGAGACCTCTGGCATTGGCCAGGGCGACGCCGCCATCGTGCCGCATGTGGACGTGCCCATGTACGTGATGACGCCCGAATTTGGCGCGGCCAGCCAGCTTGAAAAAATCGACATGCTGGACTTTGCCGAGTTTGTCGCCATCAACAAATTCGACCGCAAAGGTTCGTCAGACGCTTTGCGCGACGTGGCCAAGCAAGTGCAGCGCAACAAAGAGGCCTGGACCGTGCCCACCGAGCAAATGCCGGTGTTTGGCACCATGGCGGCCCGCTTCAACGACGACGGCGTGACCGCGCTGTACCAAGCGCTGAAAAAGCGCTTGGCGGAATTGGGCATGCGCACACAAGAAGGTCGGCTGCCGGTGGTCAAGGTGCGCCACAGCACCCACCAAAACCCGGTCGTGCCAGGCGCGCGCAGCCGCTATCTGGCCGAGATCAGCGACACCCTGCGCGGCTACAAAAAACGCGCCACCGACCAGTCGCGCTTGGCCCGCGAAATACAGCAACTGCGTGCGGCCGCCCGCATGCTTGAAATGGGCAAGTCCGGCCGTGCCAAAGCCGCAGAAGCCGCCATCGATTTGGCCGTGGCACGCGAACAATCACAAGACCCGGTCGCCAAAAAACTGCTGACCCAATGGCCCGCCATGCAGCAAGCCTATGCCGCAGACGAGTTAGTGGTCAAAATCCGCGACCAAGAAATCCGCACGGCGCTGACCACCAAGAGCCTGTCGGGCACCACCATTCGCAAGGTGGCCCTGCCGAAATACGAAGACGACGGCGAAATCCTCAAATGGCTGATGCTGGACAACGTGCCCGGCAGCTACCCCTACACCGCCGGCACCTTTGCCTTCAAGCGCGAGGGCGAAGACCCCACCCGCATGTTCGCCGGTGAAGGCGACCCCTTCCGCACCAACCGCCGCTTCAAGCTGGTCAGCGAAGGCCTGCCGGCCAAACGCCTGTCCACCGCGTTTGACTCGGTCACGCTGTATGGCAACGACCCCGATGTGCGCCCTGACATCTACGGCAAGATCGGCAACTCGGGCGTGAACGTGGCCACCTTGGACGACATGAAGGTCTTGTACTCGGGCTTTGATTTGTGCCACCCGACCACCTCGGTGTCCATGACCATCAACGGCCCCGCGCCGTCGATTTTGGCCATGTTCATGAACACGGCCATTGACCAAAACATCGACAAATTCAAGCTTGAGAATGGCCGCGAACCCAACAGCGACGAAGCCGCCCAAATCAAAGCCTGGGTGCTGAAAAACGTGCGCGGCACGGTGCAAGCCGACATTTTGAAAGAAGACCAGGGCCAAAACACCTGCATCTTCTCGACCGAGTTCTCGCTCAAGGTCATGGGCGACGTTGCCCAGTACTTTGTCAACCACGATGTGCGCAATTTCTACTCGGTGTCCATCAGCGGCTACCACATTGCCGAAGCCGGAGCCAACCCGATCAGCCAACTGGCCTTCACGCTGAGCAACGGCTTCACGTTTGTCGAAGCCTACCTGGCGCGCGGCATGCACATCGACGACTTCGCGCCCAACCTGTCCTTCTTCTTCAGCAACGGCATGGACCCGGAATACACCGTGCTCGGCCGCGTGGCCCGCCGCATCTGGGCGGTGGCCATGAAAGAAAAATACGGCGCGAACGAACGCAGCCAAAAGCTCAAGTACCACATCCAGACTTCAGGCCGCTCGCTGCACGCCCAAGAGATTCAGTTCAACGACATCCGCACCACGCTGCAAGCCTTGATTGCGATTTACGACAACTGCAACAGCCTGCACACCAACGCGTTTGACGAGGCCATCACCACGCCCACCGAAGACTCGGTGCGCCGCGCCATGGCCATCCAGATGATCATCAACCGCGAATGGGGCCTGGCCAAGAACGAAAACCCCAGCCAAGGTGCTTTCATCATCGATGAACTCACCGAGTTGCTGGAAGAAGCCGTGCTGGCCGAGTTTGAAAAAATCGCCGAGCGCGGCGGCGTCTTGGGCGCGATGGAAACCGGCTACCAACGCGGCAAGATCCAAGACGAATCCATGCATTACGAGATGCTCAAGCACACCGGCGAGCTGCCCATCATTGGCGTCAACACCTTTCGCAACCCCAAAGGCGACGAGGTCATGGAAACGCTGGAGCTGGCCCGCTCCACCGAAGAAGAAAAGCAAAGCCAGCTGCAGCGTTTGCAAGACTTTCATGCCCTGCACGCCAGCGCATCACCCGCCATGCTGCAGCGTTTGCAAAAAGCCGTGATCGACAACGGCAACGTGTTTGAAGTGCTGATGGACGCGGTGCGGGTGTGCTCGCTGGGGCAAATCACCAACGCGCTTTTCGAGGTGGGTGGACAGTACCGGCGCAACATGTGAGCAGCTGGCCTGCTCAGTCATGAAAGGCATTTTGCGGGCCGGCCAAAACCCCTGGTGACCTACAGGCGATTTCAAGCCTCCAAGGTGTCAACAGTCAAGCAGCCACGCTCTGGACTTGGCAGGTCTTGAGACTACACCTCAATTTGACTTTGCCAGTTGGGTTTTCGTCTGAAGAAGTGGGTGGACATCAAGCTTTGCTTTGCATGACTCTTGCGCCATCAGCGCTTGCTTGGTCAATGCTTCACGAACTGCTTGGTGAAGTTCTGCGAAATCACTGGCACCACGCGCAACCTGCTCACGCGGCAAGGTTCCGGCAAGGGCGTTTGACTGCGCTTGGCCAGTGACAGTCACTCGGGTGTTGTGGCGTATTGCTGAAGCATCCTGTGCCTTGCAAGGCTGACTCAAAGACAACAGCCAAACTGAATCATTTTTTGGACTTACTCAAGTAAGCCAATACCAACGGTGGACGACAACCTTCGCCTGAGCCATGAGCTGTCGCTGGTTTTAGAGGCTGCAGGCTGGTCTGTGCGGTGTGCCGATGACGGCGAAAGTCTGCGTGCTCAGGTGGCGCAAAAGGTGCCCGCCATCGTGGTGCTGGATTTGAACTTGCCTGGAGAAGATGGCATTGCCTTGTGTGAATGGCTGCGCAGAACCTTTCCTCAAATTGGCATCGTGATGCTGACAGCGCGTGTCATGGGCATTGACCGCACCCAAGGCTATGTGGCAGGTGCCGACATTTACTTGACCAAACCCACCCGCACCGAAGAATTGCTGGCCGTTGTGCGCAACCTGTGGCGGCGCGCACAAATGGCTGCCCCCTTGGTGGCAAATTCTGCAGAGCTGCCATGGACCTTGCACGTCAAAGCACTTCAATTGCAGTCACCTGAATCCGACATGCTGAGCTTAACGCCGAGCGAGTGCGTCCTTCTGCATACCTTGGCCAATGCCAACGGCGTGGTGACCTACGCTCAGTTCTTCGACAGAATGGGCAGTGAAGGGCTCAACGACAACTTGGACAAGACGCGATTGGAAGTGCTTGTGAGCCGATTGCGCAAAAAAATGGCCACTTTTGATGCGCAAGGTTTTGGGATCAAAACCGCGCATGGCAAGGGCTATGCGCTGAAATGCCCCTTGGCAGTCAAAGCCACTTAGTTTTTGAGGGTTGTGTGCAGCTTAATGCCAAAGCAGGCTCCAGCAGAGTCACTCCACCGTGACCGACTTGGCCAAATTGCGCGGCTTGTCCACATCCGTGCCCCTGGCGCATGCCGTGTGATAGGCCAGCAGTTGCAGTGGCACCACGTGCAAGATGGGTGAGAGCACGCCATAGTGCTCGGGCATGCGGATCACGTTGACGCCTTCGCTGCTTTCGATTTTGGTGTCGCCGTCGGCCAGCACATACAGCACGCCGCCCCGAGCCCGCACTTCTTGCATATTGCTTTTGAGTTTTTCCAGCAGCTGGTCGTTGGGTGCCACCGTGACCACCGGCATGGCATTGGTGACCAAGGCCAGAGGGCCGTGTTTGAGTTCGCCTGCGGCATAGGCTTCGGCGTGGATATAGGTGATCTCTTTGAGTTTGAGCGCGCCTTCGAGTGCGATGGGGTAATGCGTGCCGCGGCCCAAGAACAGGGCGTTTTCTTTGCTGGCAAATTCTTGCGCCCAGGCGATGATTTGCGGCTCCAGCGCCAGCACAGCTTGCAGCGCGGCGGGCAGGTGACGCATGGCCTTGATGTGGGCGGCTTCCTGCGCGTCAGACAAACGGCCTTTGGTTTGCGCCAGCGCCAGCGTCAACAAGAACAAGCCGGCCAGCTGGGTGGTGAATGCTTTGGTGGACGCCACGCCAATCTCGACGCCAGCGCGGGTGACATAAGCGTGTTTGCACTCGCGCACCATGGCGCTGGTGGCCACGTTGCAAATGGTCAGCGTGTGCGTCATGCCCAGGCTTTGCGCATGGCGCAGCGCGGCCAGGGTGTCGGCAGTCTCACCGCTTTGGGTGATGGTGACGACCAGCGTGTGGGGGTTGGGCACCGATTCGCGGTAGCGGTATTCGCTGGCAATTTCCACCTGGCAGGGCACTTTGGCAATGGCTTCTATCCAGTACTTGGCCACGCAGCCGCTGTAATAACTGGTGCCGCAGGCCAAGATCAGCACATTGTCGATGGCTTTGAAGGTGCTGTACGCGCCGTCGCCAAACAGCTCTGGCGTGATGCCTTCCACGCCTTCGAGCGTGTCGGCAATGGCGCGCGGTTGCTCAAAAATTTCTTTTTGCATGTAGTGGCGGTAGGGGCCGAGTTCGGCCGCGCCGCTGTGCGCGTGCACGGTTTTCACGGCCCGTGTCACGGCCTTGTGTTGGCGGTCCACCACCCAGTATTTGCCCAGCTGGATGTCGACCACGTCGCCCTCTTCCAGGTACACGATTTGGTCGGTCACGCCGGCCAAGGCCATGGCGTCGCTGGCCAAAAAAGTTTCGCCTTGACCCACGCCCAAAATCAGGGGCGAACCCGCGCGCGCACCGATCACACGCTGCGGCTCGTCTTTGTGAAACACGGCAATGGCATAGGCGCCATGCAACTGGCCAATGGCGCTTTTCACGGCCTCAAAAATATCGCCGTCGTATTCGCTGTCCACCAGATGGGCGATGACTTCGGTGTCGGTTTGGCTGGAAAACACATAGCCCTTGGCTTGCAGGGCGGCGCGCAGATCTTCGTGGTTTTCGATGATGCCGTTGTGCACCAGTGCGACCTTGCCCGGTTTGCCCTCCGCCGAGCCCGTGCCGTGGCTGAAGTGCGGGTGGGCGTTGTGCACCGCCGGTGCGCCGTGTGTGGCCCAGCGGGTGTGGGCGATGCCGGTGCCGCCTTCGATGTGCTCGGCGCTGACTTGCGCCATCAGCTCGGCCACGCGCGAGGTGCTGCGCGCGCGCTGCAGGCCGCCTTGGGGTCTGTTCGCGCCGTTCAGGCTGGCCGCGTGCACGGCCACGCCGCAAGAGTCATAACCCCGGTACTCCAGCCGCTGCAGACCTTGCACCAGGATGGGAACGATGTTGCGATAAGACACGGCGCTGACGATGCCACACATGGAAAATCTCCTGAAAAGGGGTTGTCATGGAAAGGGCTTGATATTAGGCTTGGCACAATGAAATTTCAGATCAATTTTTTTATATTTTTGGTTTAAAATTTCAAAATATTTCTTCGGTGAAATATAAATTCATTAAAATAAAATTTATGGAATTAAATCAACTTGACGCCATCGACCTGCAACTGCTGGACAGCCTGCAACACGACGCCAGCCTGAGCAATGTGGCATTGGCCGAAAGGGTCAATGTGTCGCCCCCAACCTGCCTGCGCCGCGTCAAACGGCTGATGGAAGGCGGCTGGATAGAGCGGCAAATTGCAGTGCTCAACGCCGACCAACTCAGCGCCCAGTTGGGCCATGGCCTGACGGCTTTGGTGGAGGTGTCGCTGGACAAACAGGGCAGCGAACACCTGGACGCATTTGAAGCCCGCGCCGTGGCGCACGACGCGGTGCAACAGTGCTGGCGCGTCTCGCCTGGGCCTGACTTCATGCTGGTGGTGCAGTCTCGCGACATGCCGCACTACCTGGCCACCAGCCAGGCGCTGTTCACGCAAGACGCCAATGTGCGCAATGTGAAAGCGTTTTTTGCCACCAAGCGGGCCAA
>CAMCNQ010000071.1 GCA_945875955.1 Limnohabitans sp. Rim8
CTTGGTGCACGGCCAAGGCCGCTCGGCGGCCAACCCCGGCCGCATGATCGGCCTGCGGGCCGACATGGACGCGCTGCCCCTGACCGAATTGAACGACTGCACTTGGAAGTCGGGCACGCCGGGCTTGATGCACGGCTGCGGCCACGACGGCCACACCGCCATGCTGATGGGCGCAGCCCGCTATTTGGCCGAAACCCGGCGTTTTGACGGCACGGCGGTGCTGATTTTACAGCCCGGCGAAGAAGGCTATGCCGGGGCCCGCGCCATGATGCAAGACGGCTTGTTCGAGCGCTTTCCCTGCGAGCAGGTCTATGCCCAACACAATTCGCCCGAGACGCCCTTGGGCGTGATCGGCATCACCCCCGGCCCGATGCAAGCGGCGGTGGACCGCATCGAAATCCATATTCGCGGCAAAGGCGGCCACGGCGCACGCCCGCACCAAGCGGTGGACCCGGTGCTGGTGGCGGGCCACATCATCACCGCCGTGCAAAGCGTGGTGGCGCGCAACCTGTCGGCGTTTGACCAAGCGGTGGTCAGCATTTGTTCCATGCAAGGCGGCCACCCCGGCGCCATGAGCGTGATCCCGGGCGAGGTGACCTTGGTGGGCACGGTGCGCACCTACAGCGACAGCGTGCAAGACCACATCGAAGACCGTTTGCGCGCTTTGTGCACCGGCATTGCCCAGGGCTTTGGCGCGTCGGCCGAGTTGGTCTACGAGCGCACCTACCCCGCCACGGTGAACACCGTGGCCGAGGCGCAGTTCGCCTGCGACGTGGCTGCCAGCTTGGTGGGCGAGGACAAGGTCTGGCGCAACATGCTGCCCAGCATGGGCGGTGAAGATTTTTCTTTCATGCTGCAGGCCAAGCCCGGCGCTTATATTCGCATCGGCCAAGGCCTGCCGCATGGCCCGGGGCCGCACCCGCTGCACAACAGCCGCTACGACTTCAACGACGAGATCTTGCCGCTGGGCGCGGCGCTGCACGCCAGTTTGGTGGAGCAGGCGCTGCCCTGGCGCAAGATCTGAGCGCGCACAGTTTGTTTCAGTGATTTCATACCAAAAGGAGAAAACCATGGCTTTTAAACTCAACCCCCTCGTGGCCACTTTGGCTGCTGCTTTGGCCTTGTCGGCGGTCTCGGCCTCTGCCGTGACCTTGCGCGTAGGCAACCAAGGCGACGCCTTGTCCATGGACCCGCACTCGCTCAACGAGTCGCTGCAAATTTCGGTGGTCGAAAATGTGTATGAGACCTTGGTGACGCGCGATGCCAATTTCAAACTCGCCCCTTTGCTGGCCACCAGCTGGAAGCAAACTGCACCCACCGTGTGGCGATTTGAGTTGCGCAAGGACGTGAAATTCCATGACGGCACGCCTTTCACCGCAGACGACGTGATCTTCAGCTATGAACGCGCCAAGGGCGAGGGCTCGGACATGAAGAGCTATGTGGGCCAGTTCAAAGAGATCAAAAAGATCAATGACCACAGCATCGACATCATCACCAACGCGCCCTTCCCGATCGTGCCCGAGCTGATCACCCACTGGGCCATCATGAGCAAGAAGTGGTGCGAAGACAACCAAGCCATCAAGCCGGTGGACCGCCGCAAAGGCATTGAAAACGCCGCTTCTTTCAAAGCCAATGGCACAGGTCCTTTCCGTGTGCGTGAGCGTCAGCCCGGTATACGGACCACGTTTTCGCGCAGCGGCAACTACTGGGGCACGATTCCTGGCAACGTGGACGAGGTTATTTACAGCGTGATTGGCAACGACGCCACCCGCGTGGCGGCCATGATGTCGGGTGAGCTCGATGTGATGGAGCCGGTGCCCGTGCAAGACGTGGACCGCCTGAAGGCCAATGACAAACTCAAGGTGCTGCAAGGCCCCGAGTTGCGTGCCATCTTTTTGGGCATGGACCAAAAGCGGGACGAGTTGTTGTACTCCAACGTGAAGGGCAAAAACCCCTTCAAGGATGTTCGGGTGCGCAAGGCGTTTTACCAAGCCATCGACATCGACACCATCAAGAGCCGTGTGATGCGCGGTGCGGCCACACCTTTGGCTTTGATGATGCCCCAGCAGATCAACGGCTTCCCCGCCGACTTGGCCAAGCGTTTGCCTTTCGACATCGAAGCTTCCAAGAAATTGCTGGCTGAAGCGGGTTACCCGAACGGCTTTGAAGTCAAGATGAACTGCCCGAATGACCGTTATGTCAACGACGCAGAAATCTGTCAGGCTGTGGCCGCTAACTTGGCCAAAGTGGGCGTCAAAATCAACCTGGAAGCCGAGACAAAGGGCACTTACTTCCCCAAAATCTTGAGCCGCAACACCAGCTTTTACATGCTGGGTTGGACCGCCAGCACGGTGGACGCGCACAACGTGATGTACCCCATCTTGTCGACACCTGGCGACGGCGGTCGCGGTCAGTTCAACCTGGGTGCCTACAGCAACCCCAAGGTGGACGAGCTGACCGACAAGGTGGCTTCAGAAACCGACCAGAAAAAGCGCAACGAAATGATCCGTGAAGCCATGAAAATCCACCAGGACGACGTGGGCCACCTGCCTTTGCACCAGCAAGCGCTGAACTGGGCAGCCAAGAAAAACATTGAGTTGGTGCAGTTTCCAGACAACGGCATGGCTTGGAAATTCATCACTGTGAAGTAATCCATGAGTCTAATGAAACGCTGGTTGAACAGCGATGTGGGCTACAGCTTCCGCCAATCGCCCACGGCGATGGTGGCGGCGGGCATCGCCTTCATCTGCCTGTTTTGTTCGGTCTTTGCCGGTTGGGTGGCGCCCACCAACCCGTTTGATCTGGCCACGCTGGAGCTGAGCGATGCCCGCTTGCCCCCGGCGTGGATGGACGGCGGCACCGCCAAATTTTTGCTCGGCACCGACGACCAGGGGCGCGACATTTTGTCGGCCCTGATCTACGGCTCGCGCATTTCTTTGGTGGTGGGTTTGGCCTCGGTCATTTTGTCGGTGGCCTTTGGCGTGGCCATGGGCCTGCTGGCGGGCTTTCGGGGCGGCTGGATCGATGCTTTGCTGATGCGCTTGTGCGATGTGATGCTGTCCTTCCCGGCCATTTTGGTGGCCTTGCTGATCGCCGGTGTGGGGCGGGCGCTGTTTCCCAATGCCAACGAGTCGCTCGCCTTTGGCGTGCTGATCCTCTCGATCTCGCTCACCGGCTGGGTGCACTACGCCCGCACCGTGCGCGGCAGCACCTTGGTCGAGCGCAACAAAGAATACGTGCAGGCCGCACGGGTGACGGGCGTGGCCCCGCTGCGCATCATGGTCAAACATGTGCTGCCCAATGTGTTGGGCCCGGTCATGGTGCTGGCCACCATACAGGGGGCCACGGCCATCATCACCGAGGCCACGCTGTCGTTTTTGGGGGTGGGTGCGCCGCCCACCTCGCCCTCGCTGGGCACGCTCATTCGGGTGGGTAACGATTATTTGTTTTCGGGCGAGTGGTGGATCACGATTTTTCCGGGGCTGATGCTGGTGCTGATCGCCCTGTCGGTCAACTTGCTGGGTGACTGGTTGCGCGATGCGCTGAATCCGAGATTGCGATGAGCCTTTTACAAGTCAACAATTTGGTGGTGGAGTTCCCCAGCCGCCATGGCACCTTGCGTGCGCTGGACGACATTTCTTTCGACATCGCGCCCGGCGAAATTTTGGGCGTGGTGGGCGAATCCGGTGCGGGCAAGTCGCTCACCGGCGCGGCCATCATTGGCCTGTTGGAGCCGCCGGGCCGCATTGCCAGTGGCCAAATTTTGCTGGAAGGCCAGCGCATTGACCACCTGAACGCCGACCAAATGCGCCACATTCGGGGCCGCAAGATTGGAGCGATTTTCCAGGACCCGCTGACTTCGCTCAACCCGCTGTACAGCATTGGGCGGCAGTTGACCGAGACCATCTTGGCCCACCTGCCGGTGACGCCTCAGGAAGCCCGGCTGCGCGCCATTCAGCTGCTGAAAGACACCGGCATTTCGGCCGCCGAAGAACGCATAGACCATTTTCCGCACCAGTTTTCGGGCGGCATGCGCCAGCGGGTGGTGATCGCGCTGGCCTTGGCCGCCGAACCGCAATTGATTGTGGCCGACGAGCCCACCACCGCGCTGGATGTGTCGATCCAGGCGCAGATCATCGGCTTGCTGAAAAAGGTCTGCAAAGACCGGGGTGCGGCGGTCATGCTGATCACCCACGACATGGGCGTGATCGCCGAAACCTGCGACCGCGTGGCGGTGCTGTACGCCGGGCGCGTGGCCGAAATCGGCCCGGTGCACCAGGTGATCAACCACCCGGCCCACCCTTACACCGCTGGCCTGATGGCCTCGATTCCCGACATGGCCATTGACCGCGAACGCCTGAACCAAATCGATGGGTCTATGCCGCGCCTGAACGCCATTCCTCAAGGCTGCGCCTTCAATCCGCGCTGCCCCCAAGCCTTTGACCGCTGCCGCCAAGAGCGGCCCGAGCTGGTCCACACGGGCGTCAACCATGTGGCTTGCTGGCTGCACGACGGGAGCGCGGCATGAGCGCGGACAAGAAGCAGCCCTTGGTTGTGGCGCACGACCTGGCCAAAACCTTTGACGTCTCGGCCCCTTGGCTCAACCGCGTGATCGAGCGCAAACCGCGCCAACTGCTCAACGCCGTGGACGGCGTGAGCTTTGAGATCGAACGCGGCAAAACCCTGGCCTTGGTGGGCGAATCCGGTTGCGGCAAAAGCACCGTGGCGCGCTTGCTGGTGGGCCTGTACGAGCCCACACGCGGCGGCCTGACCTTTGACGGGCAAGACGCGCATGCGGCGTTCAAGTCCGCCAACGCACGCCAAATGCGCCAGCGCATCCAGATGATTTTTCAGGACCCCTATGCCAGCCTGAACCCGCGCTGGACGGTGGACAACATCATCGGCGAGCCGCTCAAAGAGCATGGCCTGATCAGCGACGCCGACGAGCTCAAAGCCCGTGTGGCCGAGTTGCTCAAGTCTGTGGGTTTGTCGCCGCTGGACATGGTCAAGTACCCGCACCAGTTTTCGGGCGGGCAGCGCCAACGCATCTCGATCGCCCGTGCCTTGGCCACCGCCCCTGAGTTTTTGGTGTGCGACGAGCCGACATCCGCGCTGGATGTGAGTGTGCAGGCGCAGGTGCTCAACATCATGAAAGACCTGCAGCGCGAGCGCGGTTTGACGTATTTGTTCATCAGCCACAACCTGGCCGTGGTGCGCCATGTGAGCGACCAGGTGGGCGTGATGTATTTGGGCCGCTTGGTGGAGCTGGCCGACAAACACACGCTGTTTGCCAACCCGCAGCACCCTTATACCAAGATGCTGCTGGACGCGATTCCCAAAATGCACGACACCGGCCGCGCCCGCACCCCGGTGCAAGGCGAAGTGCCCAATCCGCTCAATCCACCCACGGGCTGCACCTTCCACCCGCGCTGCCCACAGGTGAAGGACATTTGCAAAGTCGAACGTCCACCCCTGCGCGACTTCAAAGGCATCAAGATCGCTTGTCACGCGGTGGTGTGATTTTCATTTCTCTGCTGCTGATGTGATTTCGCTGATCTGAGGGCAGCGATTGAACGCTGGGTTCAAGACTGTTTGATCAACGAACCAAGGGTGATCGACACTCTTTTTCTGCACGGGTAAACACACCAGATAAAGCATCGAAAATTTTCTACGACAAAGCCGTTTTGCCTGGTGGTTTCATTGTGGAGATGGTGAATTTGACATTCGGCGGTCCACGGCTCAAGCCATGTTTCAGACAGCACTGAAACAAGGATTGCGTTTGAACCTAAACCCGGCAGTTGGCCGCTTGCTTGCGCTTTCAACACTTGATGAATCAAACACTTGCGCCCACGACGGTCTTCACCTCATGGGTCAAGCGCTGCACGGACGCAGGTCTGCCGCTTCAGGCCTCTGGCGTTGTTGCCCGCACTCCCGGACAGGCAGTCCGGGGGGCACTCTCGCCTGGCCAGAGACCTGCTTCGTCAGCCCCTCGGCCGTGCCCAACTGCCGGATTGAGGTTGAATTGACAGGCCTGCGAAACCCCTTAACGGCTAACTCACGTGGGTTTTACCGTCAGCAGCATCGTTGAAACCTGATGGGCCCTTGCTTGCCGACGGCTTTTCTGGCGTGCAGATATAAAAAAACCCACCGTGTTGCCACGGTGGGTTTTTAGACTTTAAACACTCAACTGGCTTGCGCCAGCGGGGTTTTAGAAGGAGTGCGCAACGCCCAAGTCAAAAGAGCCCAGCTTGCTGTTGTCTTTGCCATCAGCCGCTGTTCCTGTGTTGTTTTTACGTGTTTGCAAAGCCAGATCGGAGTACATGTAGGTGCGCTTGCTCAAGTCGTACTTCACGCCCACACCAAGTTTGGTGTCGTCTTTTTGGCCAACCGCGCCATTGCCGTTCCAACCGCTGTAACCCACGCGCAGAGTGGTTGCACCGAAGGGCATGGAGGCACCCACGGTCCAGTTCTTGATTTCTCTGCCAGCGGCAACTGGGCCTACTGCACCAAGTCCGGAGTTCACTGCAGAAGCGGCGGCCGCGAATGTGCCACCCAAAGCCTGTTCAGCAGCGCTGCCACCTTTGACGACGGCGTAGCTGGCAAACAGCTTGGCCATGGTCAGGTTGTAGTTGCCATAAATTTGAGTGAGGGTGTCTGCAGCGCGGTTTTGTTCGCTGCCAATGCCCACAACCAGAGGCCCATCTGCGTACATCAGGTTGATAGACTGGTGCGTTTTAGAAACACCACCTGCTTTTGCAGCAACAGCAGCTACAGCGGGTGTGAAAGTGAAAGGAGCAACACCTAACTGTGATTGAGGAACAGCAGCAACACCAGTAACTGCAGTAGTCACGATTTTACGTGGCGAGTAGCTGACACTCAATGTCACGCCACCAAAAGAAGGCGAGGTGTACCAGAGTCCTTGGTCGATGCGGCCTTCACCACCGGCGGCGTAGTCTGTTGCAAAACCCGCTGCGTAAACGCTGCCAGCCACGGTGCTCACACCCCATGGGTCAGAGTTGCCACCGTTAGGCGCTTGCAAGGCGCTCAAACCGCGACCCAGCATCACAGTACCAAAGCCACCGCTCACACCAATGCGTGTCTCGCCTTGAAACAAAGGGCGAGCGCCGGCAGCTTCAGGGTTGCCGGTAGCGGGGTCAAAACGCATTTGTGCGTTGGCCATGGCTTTCATGCCACCACCCAGGTCTTCGGTGACGCCAAACGCGATGCGGTTGTTGTTGCCGGAACCTACGGACAATTTAGAAACGCCCGTTGCGGCTTTTGTCACGTTTTTCACACCCACATCCAGAATACCGGTGATGGTCACAGTAGATTGTGCGAAAGCGGTGCCCGAAACGGCTGCCAATGTAGCCAGAGCAGCTACATTGTTAGTTTAATTTGCTAATAAAGATTTACTTTTGATTTTAACAGTCTATACTTCGCTGGCATGACCCTACAACCTCTTTTGGCCGCTTTGTGCACCAGTTTGGACGATTTTTTGACCCGGCCTTTGCACATTGTGAAAGGCTCGGGGGCCTCGGCGGTGGCCATTCTGGACGCGAACCAACCGGTGTTCTATGTGGTGAGCCCGGCGTTTTGGAAAAACATCACCGATTCGGCCGCCAGCCAGCACGGCCCTGCGCCAGCGCCGCAGGGCGAGGCCGTGGCCTTGTCTTTGCCGCACACCGCGCAGACCGTGCACATGGCACACACCGCATACAGCCCGCAAAGCCCGCAACACGCGCAAAGTCCACACAATGCCCATCACGCGCACAACAACGCGCACAACAATGCGCACAACGACCCGCACACCCACCCGCACAAGGCCCACAGCCAAAGCGATGCGCCCATTAACGGGGGCAGCCGCGCGCCTTGGGGCGAGTCAGCGCCCGATGGCCGCCACGCGCTGCGCGGCGACCTGGCCGATTCGGTCTTGACCCAGGGAAGCATGCGTTTTAACCGCTTTGATGTGCTGGCCCAGCAGGTGATCGAGTCGGAAAGCCAGCGGGTTCAGCGCGGCGAGTTGAGTGCTGCCTCGCTGGGCATCATGAAAAACCGGCTAAACGCCCATGTGCTGCCTTTTTTCAAATACATCCCGCCGTCGCAGGTCACGCCCACCATGCTGGACGCCTTTGTGAAACGCTTGACCGACGCCAAGCTGAGCTCGACCACGGTGTCGCAGTACCTGGTGGTGGTGCGCAAGTTGTTGAAGCTGGCCATTCGCCACGGGTTTTTGCGCGAAGTGCCGGAGCTGCCCACGATTCGGGTGGCCAACCGGCCCCGCTCCATGCTCAGCTTGCAAGAGTATGCGGCGGTGGTGCGCACCGCCCACCGCTTGTCGCGCTGGGGCGCAAAAGCGCCAGAAATCAAGGCCTCAGAGGGCTTGCGCGAGCGGTTTTGGGTGCAAACCCGGCACCTGCATTTGCCGCCCGACATGGCTTGGGCCATCCGCTTCATGGTCAACAGCTTTGTGCGCCCGGGCGATTTGCGCCAGCTCAAGCACAAACATGTGCAGGTGGTGCGCGGCTCCAGTGTGTATTTGCGCATGAGCTTGCCGCAAACCAAGCGCCACGATGCGCCCATGGTGTCCTTGCGCCCGGCGGTGCAGGTGTATGAATCGGCCTTGGCCCAGGCCAAAAAAGATGGCTTTGGCGGGCCCGATGATTATGTGTTTTTACCCGCCGAGACCGACCGCAATTACGCCTTGGCGGTGCTGGGCTTTTGGTTCAAGTGGGTGATGCGCGAGGCCGGCGTGGCGCCCGAGGACGCCATGGGGCGCTTGCGCACGCTGTATTGCCTGCGCCACACCGCCATCATGTTTCGCCTGTTGTATGGCCAGGGCATTGACATGCTGACTTTGGCACGCAACGCCCGCACCTCGGTGCAGATGATTGAGCGCTTTTATGCCTCGGCCTTGGACGGCGAAATGAACGTGGCCATGCTGCAAAGCCGCCGCACCCAGAAAAAGAGCGCCTGAGCGGCGGCGGCTACAGCAAAGCGGCCACCCGCAAGTCAAGTGTTGAAAGCGCAAGCAAGCGGCCAACTGCCGGGTTAAGGTTAAATGTTTGAAATACCACTCATTAAGGCGTAAAATTTGGACAATGACTGATTTTTTAGACTTTAACTTTGCAACCGCCGAAGAAATTGGGCTGAGTTTGGCGCACCGCCTGAAAGCCTTGCGGGTGCAAAAAGAGATTGCCCAAGCCGACATGGCGCAGCGCATGGGGGTTTCGCGCAGCACGCTCAACACCCTTGAAAACACCGGCAAGGCTTCGCTTGGCAACTGGATACAACTGGTGCAGTGCCTGGGTCAGGAGGCGCAATTGCAGCCCTTGTTCAAACCCGTGATCACCTCGATTGCCGACATGGCGCAACAGCAAAAACCCGCCCGCCAGCGCGTCAAGCGAGCGGGGCGCAGGCCAGCAAAAAAGCCATGAAAAAAATACAGGTTCGTTACCAAGGCTGGGGTGAAGACTGGCCATTGGGTACCTTGGCAGACGATGGCCAGCGTTTGCTTTTTGAGTATTCAGCCCAGGCTTTGGAGCAAGGCCTGGCCCTGTCTCCCCGGCACTTGCCTTTGCAAAAGCAGGCCATGGGCGATTTTCCGGCCCACCAGTGGGGTTTGCCGGGCTTGGTGGCCGACTCCTTGCCAGACGGCTGGGGCCTGTTGCTCATGGACAGGCTTTTCAGAAAACAAGGCCTTCGCCCTGAGCTGTGCTCGCCATTGGACCGCTTGGGTTTTGTGGGGCATAGCGGCATGGGGGCGCTGACTTACTGGCCTTGCGCGCAGTCGGATGTGTTGCCCGATGCGGTCGATCTGGCCGCGCTGGCCCACGAAACTGCAGAGGTCTTGCAGGGCGAAGACACCCCAACGCTGCAACGATTGGCCTTGTTGGGCGGATCGCCCCAGGGGGCCAGGCCCAAGGTCTTGGTGTTTGTCGACCCGCAGACGGCCAGCATCAGCACCAGGCCCATGCCATCGGGCTCAGGCTGGTTGGTCAAATTTCAGGCCTTGGGCGAGCACAAAGAGGTGTGTGCCATCGAGGCGTTTTATGCGCAATTGGCCAGTGCTTGCGGCCTGGAGGTGCCGGCCACACAGGTGTTTGACTTGGGGCTTAAACAGGCGGCGTTTGGCATTGAGCGTTTCGATCTGGCGCAAGGCCAGCGCGTTCCCATCCATTCATTGGCGGGTTTTCTGCATGCCGATTTCAGGCTGCCATCGGCGGTGGACTACAGCACTTTTTTGCGGGCCACGCGGTTTCTGACGCGTGATGAGCGCGAGGTGCAAAAGGCGTTTGAGCGCGCCGTGTTCAATGTCTTGTTTCACAACCGGGATGACCATCCCAAGAATTTGGCCTACCGCTTGGATGCAAAACGGCATTGGAAGTTGGCCCCGTGTTTTGATCTGACCTACAGCCAAGGGCCTGGCGGTCAGCATCTGATGGATGTTTGTGGCGAAGGCCAGCACATCAAACGCAGCCATTTGATGCAATTGGCGCAGCAAGGGGGCCTGGATGTGCGTTGGGCCGCGCAACGGCTGGACGGCATGCTGGACGTGGTGGACCGGTGGGCCGATTTGATCGCGGCCTTTCCTGTGCGGCATGCTACGGCCAAAGCCATGCACCAGGCCGCCACCCAGCAACGCACTGGCTTGATGCGCTGAAGGCGGCTTGCGCAGCCTGTTTTGCGCGGCTTGCTTGGCCTTTTCAGCGCCCAGCGCGCCAGCGCTTGAGCAGTGGTGGCACCACCAGCAGCAAGGCGGCCACGGCCATCAGGCTGCCCGACAGGGGCCGGGTGAAGAAGGTCGACCATTCGCCTTGGCTGATGGTCAGCGCTTGGCGCATGGACTGCTCGCCCAGTGGCGCCAGGATCAGGCCCACAATCAGCGGCGCTGCCGGAAAGTCAAAGCGCCGCATGAGGTAGCCCAGCAGGCCAAAGACAAACAGCAGGCCCACGTTGAACACCGAGTTGCCCGCGCCGTAAACCCCGGCGGTGGAGATGACGATGATGCCCGCGTACAGCCAGGGCGGCGGGATTTTGAGCAGCTTGACCCACAGGCTGACCAGGGGCAGGTTGAGGACCAACAAAATCACGTTGCCAATGTAGAGGCTGGCGATCAGGGTCCAGACCAGGCTGCCTTGTTGGCTGAACAGCTGGGGCCCGGTTTGTATGCCATAGCCTTCAAAAGCCGACAGCATGATGGCGGCGGTGGCCGAGGTGGGGATGCCCAAGGTCAGCAGCGGCATGAGCACGCCAGCGGCCGCGGCGTTGTTGGCGGCTTCGGGGCCGGCCACGCCCTCGATGGCGCCGTGGCCAAATTCTTCGGGGTGCTTGGAGAGTTTTTTCTCGGTGTAGTAAGACAGCAAGGTGGGCAGCTCGGCCCCGCCTGCGGGCATGGCACCAATGGGAAAGCCAAAGAAGGCACCCCGAAACCAGGGCTTCCACGAGCGCGCCCAGTCGCTTTTGCTCATCCACAAGCTGCCCGAGAGTTTCATGACCTCGCCGGTTTTGGTTTCCCGCCCTTGCCAGGCCAGGTAAAGCGCCTCGCCCACGGCAAACAGGCCCACGGCGGCCACGGTGACCTCAATGCCGTCCAGCAGTTCAGGCTGGCCAAAGGTGAAGCGCGGTTGCCCGGTTTGCAGGTCCACCCCCACCATGCCCAACAGCAAACAGTCCAACGGCAGCAATGGTGACTTCAATACCGTCAAGCAGCTCTGTTTGGCCGAAGGTAAAG
>CAMCNQ010000072.1 GCA_945875955.1 Limnohabitans sp. Rim8
ACCAAGAATCGAGCAGGAAAAAAATCACCAACAAACTGCCCACCAAAAAGAGGGTTTGAGGGAAGATGTGTTTCAGGGTCCAGAAAAAATCCACCCCTTTTAAAAACCCCAAGAACAAAGGCGGGTCGCCCAGCGGGGTGAGCGAGCCGCCAGCATTGGAGACAATGAAAATAAAGAAAACCACCACATGGGCCACATGCTTGCGGTTGTCGTTGGCCCGGATCAAGGGGCGGATCAACAGCATCGATGCCCCGGTGGTGCCCATGAAGCTGGCCAGCACAGCGCCAATGGCCAAGATGGCGGTGTTCAGCCCCGGGCTGCCGTGCAAATTGCCCCGAATGAAAATGCCGCCCGACACGGTGAACAGGGCCGTGAGCAAAATGATGAAGGGGATGTATTCGGCAAACAAGGCGTGGGCGGTGTTCACCCCGGCCGCTTGCGGACCATAAAGCGCCGCAAAAGGCAGCAAAAAGGCCAGGCCCCAAGCCGCGGCCACTTTGCCATAGTGGTGGTGCCAAAAATTAGGCACCAACAAGGGCATCAAGGCAATCGACAACAAAAGACCGGCGAAGGGCAGGCCCCAGACCGCCGACAGCTGTGCGCCATCGAAATCCGCTGCAAAAGCCCCACTGGCTGAAAGCAGAAAAATCGGCAACACCAACCAAACGGGGGACGGCTTTCCTACAAAGGTCATTGGGGATTCTCCGGATAAGTGTTTCAACATGTTAACGGCCCGCAAGGCCAATTCATGGGCTGGGGCTGATTTCGAAAACTTGCCGCAAATAAGCCAGGTACTTCTCGTCGTCGCACATGCCTTTGCCCGGTGAGTCCGACAGTTTGGCCACAGGCTGGCCGTTGCAGCGGGTCATTTTGATGACGATCTGCAAGGCTTCATATCCCAGATCGTTGGTCAGGTTGGTGCCAATCCCAAAGGCCAACTGGCAGCGCCCTCTGAATTGCTTGTAAAGGTCGATGGTGCGTGGCACGGTCAAGCCGTCGCTGAAGATCAAGGTTTTGGTGGTCGGGTCGACCCGGTGGCCACGGTAGTGTTCGATCATGCGTTCGCCCCATGAGAAGGGGTCGCCACTGTCGTGCCGGGCACCGTCAAACAGCTTGCAAAAATACAAGTCAAAGTCGCGCAAAAAGGCATTGAAACCATAGACATCGCTGAGCGCGATGCCCAGGTCACCCCGGTATTCTTTGGCCCATGACTCGAAGCCAAAAATTTGGCTGTCGCGCAAACGGGGCCCCAAGGCCTGACAGGCCTGCAAATACTCGTGCGCCATGGTGCCCAGCGGGGTCAAGCCCAACATGTAGGCGTAATAGACGTTGCTGGTGCCGGCAAATTGGCCAGAAGGGCCGGTGCCCAGGCGCGCCGCCAAGACCCTAAGCACTTCCTCGTGCCATGCCCGCGAAAAACGTCTGCGCGTGCCGTAATCGGCAATTTTGAGAGTCTCCAATCCCGGTGCCTGCAATTGGGCGATCTTGGTGTCCAAGCGCCTGCGGCCTTCCATCAGGTCAGGCACCTTTTGGGTGTTGCGGAAAAACACCTCGTTGACGATGGCCAAGACCGGGATTTCAAACAAGATGGTGTGCAGCCAAGGCCCCTGGATGCAGATGTCAATCTCACCCGATGGCAAGGCTGTGACCTGGATGTACTTTTCGTTGAGTTTGAACAGGGCCAAAAAGTCAACAAAATCGCTTTTGACGAAACGCATGGACCGCAGGTACTTGAGCTCACCCTCTTTGAAGCTCAGGCTGCAAAGCGACCGAATTTCTTCGCGAATTTCCTGCACAAAGGGGGCCAAGGGCACCCCGGGGTTGCGGCATTTGAATCTGTATTCGACCTGCGCGCCAGGAAACTGGTGCAGCACCACCTGCATCATGGTGAATTTGTACAGGTCGGTGTCGAGCAAGCTGGCAATGATCATGGCATTTTGTCTCTGGGCTCTAAGGCCGGTATTTTGGGCTTGAGTGTACGTGAAGCCCGCCCGAATGACTGGCGCATTGCCGACACCTGGCCAAGCCCGGTAGTGGCCACCATGGCCCGGTCATTGCGGCGCGCAAAGCCGGGCAGCTTAGGCCTTTGAACCCGGCGTTTTCAAGCCATCTCCTGCAGCTGACCGCTGGCCATCTGCACCACCCGGTCGGCATGCGCGGCCAAGAGCTTGTTTTGCTCGGCCACCAACATGCTCAGGCCCTCGCTGCGCAACTGCAAGAAGGCATCGCGCAGCGACTGCACCAACACCGGCGCAATGCCCTCGCAGGGCTCATCGATCAGCAGCAAGCGCGGCTGGGTCATCAAGGTGCGGGCAATCGCCAGCATTTGTTGCTCGCCGCCACTCATGTGGCTGGCGGGCCTGTCCAACATGCTGGCCAGCACCGGAAACAAGTCCAGCAGGCGATCGAGTTGCCGCAGCATGCTGGCCTTGGACTCGCCGCGTGCCGCGATCCACAGGTTTTCACGCACGCTCAGGCCCGAAAACAAGCGCCTGTCTTCGGCCACAAAACCCAAACCCGCCTGCGCCCGGCGGTGCGACGACCAGCTTTGAATGGCCTGACCTGACCACTCTATGTGGCCCTCGACCTTGGGTCCAATGCCGATCAGGGCTTGCAGCAAGCTGGATTTGCCCGCCCCATTCAAGCCCTGCAGCACCACCCACTCGCCCTCGCCCACGCTCAAAGACACATCGAACAAAGCTTGCGCCTGGCCGTACCAGGCGTTCAGATGCCTGACCTGCAAACAGGCTTCAGCCATGTCCATCCTCTCGCTCCACAGGCCTTGCCGTGCGCTGCGCCAAGGCCGCACCAGTTTGGAAGTCCAGGCCCAAATAATGCGAAAGCACCTCAGGGTCTTGCGCCACCGCTTCGGGCAGACCATCGGCGACCAAGCGGCCTTGCATCAGCACCAAAACCCGGTCGGCCACCCCGAAAACAGCGTCCATGTTGTGCTCGGTGTAGAGCACCGTCACGCCCGAAGCGGCCACCTGCTTGACCAAGGCCATCATCTGCGCACGCTCGTCGCCTGACAAACCCGCCGCTGGCTCGTCCAGCAGCAGCAAGGCCGGTTGCGTGGCCGTCAAACCGGCCAAAGCCATGGCCAGTTCCAGCCGCTTTTTGGCCCCGTAGGACAAACCGGCCACGCTGGCCTGCGTCAGGTCTTGCAAGCCCACTTGGCTGGCCAGTTGGCTGGCCCGCTGGGCTTGGCGTTGGTCCAGCCGGTCCCACCAAGCCAGGGCAGCGGCGTCGCGCAGCACCAGTTGGATGTTTTGCAGCACCGTCAGAGCTTCAAAGGTTTGCGCCACTTGGAAGGTGCGTGACACACCTTGTTGCAGCCGCTGTGCCGGGCTCAAGCCCAGCAGGGGCCGCCCTTGCCAGAAGACCTCGCCGGCCGATGGCGTTTGCTGCCCCGCCAGGCAGGCAAAACAGGTGGACTTGCCCGCCCCATTGGGGCCGATCAAGGCCACGCATTGGCCCGATGGCACCTCAAAGTCGACCCCCGACAGCGCATGAATGCCCCCAAACCGCTTGGACAGGCCGCGCACCTGCAAGGCCATGGGGGCAACTTGGCCTGTGTTCATGGGCTGGTTCATGGGCTGGTTCATGGGGTCTTTCGCACCAGGCCTGCGCCCGCAGGGGTGTCCGCTTTGGCCTGTGAGGAAGGCCGCAAACGCGCCCACAATGGCTGCAGACCGCCCAACACACCGCTGGGGGCCAGGGCCATCACCAGCATGATCACCAGGCCCAAAACACCGCGCCAATAGTCAAGGCCCTGGCCCAACTCGGCCCCACCCCAGACCAAGAGCGCACTGCCCACGGCCGCGCCCCACAGCTGGTGCACGCCGCCCAGCAAAATCACCAGCAAGGCATCTACCGAGGTAGCGACCGAGGCCACCGAAGGAAACACCGCGCCCTTGAAGGCCGCCCACAGGCCACCCGCCAAACCGGCCAATGTGGCGCTGCCCACAAACACCTGGTAACGCAAAGCCTGCACCGGCAAACCGCTGGCGGCGGCCCGCAGCGGCGCATCGCGCAGGGCCTGCAGGGCCGCGCCCCGGCTGGACCGGGCCAGACGGCCCAGCCCCCACACGGCCAGCAGCATAAAGGCGCACAGGGCCGCGTCGCAGGCCCAGCGCCACTGGGCATCGATCAGGCGCAGCCCGATCAGGCCGTTGTCGCCCCCGGTGAGTGCCACCCATTGCGTGGCACCGGCCCACACCATTTGGGCCAGGGCCAGCGACAGCATGGCCAGGTAGACCCCGCTGCTGCGCACCACCATGGCCCCAAACACCAAGGCCAGGGCCATGGCCAAAGCCATGCCAGCGGCCAAGGAGAGGAACAACCCCGCGCCCCCATTCAAATGCGCCAAAGCGGCCCCGTAGGCGCCCAGCGCAAAAAAGGCCGCATGGCCAAAACTGACCAGCCCGCCCAAGGCCATCATCCATTGCAAGCTCATGCCAAACAGCATCATCAGCATCACGTCTTCCGCCAGGCTGCGCCCATAGTCCCCTTGCGACCAGGCCAGCACGGACAAGGCGACAAACAGGCCCACCATGAGCGCTTGCCCGCCAAAACCGAAGGGCCAAAGCGAAAACACCTGCACACTTTCCCGTTGCTCCACATGCACTGCAGACCCGGCCAGCCCTTGCGGCCGCCAGACCAGCACCACCGCCATGGTCAAAAACACCAACACCAAGCTCGCTTGCGGGAAAAAACTCAGGCCCAACGCGTGGATCACACCGATCAGCAAGGCCGCCACGAAAGCGCCGCCCATGCTGCCCAGGCCGCCCGTGACCACGACCACAAAGGTCTCGACCACCACGTTCACATCCATTTGCAAATTCGCTGGCTCGCGGGGCAACTGCAAAGCCCCCGCCAAACCCGCCAAGCCACAGCCCAGCATCACCACCCCCAACATCAGCGGCGCGGGGTTGACGCCCAGGGCAGCCAGCATGTCGCGGTCTTGCGTGGCGGCTTTTACCCGCTGGCCCCACAAAGTGCGCGTGAGCAACAGGTGCAGGCACAACCAGACCAGCGGCCCCAGCGCCAGCGTGAACAACTGCCAGCTTGGGAAATACGACTCGCCCAATTGCACCGCGCCCTTGAGGCTTGGAAAGCGCGGCGCAAACACCTCTTGCGGACCAAAAAACCAGCGCATCGCGTCGTGCAGCGCCAGCGTGAGGCCAAAGGTGGCGACCAATTGGTAAATTTGGGGTGCTTGCCGCATGCGCCTGAGCAACAGCACCTCGGTCAGCGCGCCCAATAAGGCGGCCAACAAAGCCCCCAGGAGGATGGCCAAGGCATAGCCCCAGGCCGACTCCCCCCAATGAGGCCACCAGTTCGTGACCGCATGCGCCGCCCACAAAGCCCCCAGCATGAAGAAGCTGCCATGCGCGAAGTTGACAATCCGGGTCACGCCAAAAATCAGCGTGAGGCCGCAGGCCATCAAAAACAAGGTGGTGGCGTGGCTCAGGCCATTGAGCAGTTGCAAAGCAAAACTGTCGAAACCCAAAGCTGTCCCTTCAGTTCAAGCGCCTCAAGCCACCCAATGCGTGAAGTCTTGCGCCTTCACCCGCGTGGTCTGAAAGGTGTTGACCAAGGCCGATTCATCGGCATAACCCAGCGACATGCCGCACACCAGCATCTCGTTATCCCCTGCGCCAACGTGGGGCAAGATGATTTTGGAAAAGCCATTCCACGCCGCTTGCGGACAGGTGTGCAAACCCCGTGAGCGGGCCGCCACCATGAGGGTCTGCAAGAACATGCCGTAGTCCATCAAGCTGCCTCGCCCCATGACCTTGTCGATGGTGAACATCAGGCCCACGGGGGCGTCAAAAAAGCGGAAGTTCTTTTGCTGTTGTGCATGCATCAGGGCCTTGTCGCCCTTGCCTATGCCCAACACACCGTAAAGGCCAAAGCCGCATTCGCGGCGGCGGTCAATATAGGGGCTGACCCATTTTTCAGGGTAGTAGTCGTAAGTCTCAGCATACTCCGACGCCAGGGCCGGGTTGGCCGCCAAGGCATCGTGCGCGGCGCAGGCCTTGGCCACCAAGGCCTCGCGGGCCGCGCCTTGCAGCACATAGACCTTCCAGGGTTGGGTGTTGGTGCCGCTGGGCGCGCGGGCCGCGAGCTCCAGCACCTCTTGCAAAACGCTGGTCTCAACCGCCTTGGGCAAATAGGCGCGCGTTGAAAAGCGGCTGAGGATGGCCGCGTCCACGCTGCCCGGGTCGTCCACGCGCGTGCCCACTTGGGGTCCCGTCAAAGAAAGGCTCATGTCAATGTCTCCAAAAAAGATTTAAGTGCCGAGGGTAATGAAACAGGGCGGCGGGTCTGCCGGTCCACATACACATGCACAAAATGGCCGCGTGCCGCGCTGGTGTTTTCGCCTTGCGCGAAAAGGCCCACCTCGTAGCGCACGCTTGAGCTGCCCAGTTTGGCCACGCGTATGCCCGCATCGATGGTTTGCGGAAAAGCCAGGGGGGCGAAATAGAAACACTGGGTTTCTACCACCAAGCCAATGGTGCTGCCGCCGTGGATGTCGAGCACGCCGTTGTCGATCAGGGTGGCGTTCACGGCGGTGTCAAACCAGCTGTAATAGACCACATTGTTGACGTGGCCGTAGACGTCGTTGTCCATCCAGCGCGTGCCAATGGCGCGAAAGGCCTTGTAGCTGTCGCGGGCGTCGGCCTGGGGTTTGGGGGCAGTATTCATCGCATGCGATTGTGCCAGCCTTGCCAGCACTCCAAAGCCACTTGCCAGGTTTGCATTTGCACCTGCACCGTGGTTTCAATGTCGTGGCCATAACCACCGCCCATGCACAAAACCACGGGCAGTTGGCGCTGCCAAGCCCAGTCCATCACCACCCGGTCACGCGAGAGCATGCCGTCATGGCTCAGTTTCAGGCGGCCCAAGCGGTCGCCTTCGTGCGGGTCTGCCCCGGCCAAATAGATGAGCAGGTCGGCATCAAAGCGGTCTTGCAAAGTCTGCAAGGCCTGGTGCAAGGCCTCCAAATAAGGCCCGTCGGTGCAGCCGTCGGGCAAGCCCACATCCAGGTCGCTGGGCTCTTTGCGAAATGGAAAATTTTTCTCCCCGTGCATGGACAGGGTGAAAACGCTGGGGTCTTTGGCAAAGATGTGCGCCGTGCCATTGCCTTGGTGAACGTCCAGGTCGATCACCGCGACCTTCAATGGGCGGCGCGATTGACGTCCGGCTTCGGCTTGCATCAAGCGGGCTGCAACGGCGATGTCGTTGAAGACACAAAACCCGCCCCCTTTGTGCGCATAGGCGTGGTGCGTGCCCCCAGCCAGGTTGCCCGCCACGCCCTGCGCCAACGCATCTCGGGCCGCCGCCACCGTGGCACCCACCGAGCGGCGCGCCCGCTCGGCCATGGCCGGGCTCCAGGGAAAACCGATTTCGCGCTGCAAAGCCGCATCCAGCGTCCCCTGGCTAACGCCCTGAATGTAGGCCGGGGTGTGCACCAAGGCCAGCTCACCGTTGCTGGCGACTGGGGCTTCACACAACCGCACAGCCGGCATTTCAACGCTCAGGCGGTCCCGCAGACGGCTGTACTTGGCCATGGGAAAGCGGTGGCCTTCGGGCAAGGGCAAAACAAAGTGGTCGGTGTAATAAGCGTTCATCGGTGTGTGGGGGAAGTGCAGGGATTCTAGAAAACCCTCTCTAAACTGAGGGCCCCGCGCTTCAATCCCCTTGCAATGCCTTGAGGAAAACCTATACTCCAACTTATGCTGCACTGCAACAAATTTGTATGGCCCCGGCCGGTTACGGCGCAGTCTTTTGTAACCTCAATCTTTAGATCTGGAGAACCCCATGATGACCACCGAACAAATCGTCGCCTCACACAAAGCCAATGTTGAAACCCTGTTTGGCCTGACCGCCAAAGCCTTCGAAGGCATGGAAAAGTTGGTTGAATTGAACCTGAGCGCTGCCAAAGCCGCTTTGGACGATTCCGCCAGCAGCACCCAAGCGGTGTTGAGCGCAAAAGACGCGCAAGAACTCTTGGCCATGCAAGCGAGCTTGTTCCAGCCCTTGGCCGAGAAAACAGCCGCTTACAGCCGCCACCTGTACGACATCGCCTCGGGTACAAGCGGTGAATTCACCAAAGCCATGGAGTCGCAAACAGCCGCGGCACAGAAACAATTTGCCACTTTGTTGGACAGCGCGGCACAAAACGCACCTGCTGGCTCTGAACAAGCCGTGGCCATGATGAAGGGCGCTGTCAACGCCGCCAACACCGCCTTTGAATCCGTGCAAAAAGCCGTCAAACAGGCCACCGATTTGGCCGAGTCCAATTTGGCGTCGATGACACAAACCGCCACCGCTGCACCCAAGGCTGGCAAAAAGAAATAATTTTGGACAAAGTCAGTGCCCACCGGCATTGACTGTCTTAATTTGCAAGTTTTCTCCTCGGATCCTTTTGGTTTTCAATGGGGAAACAGGGATCCCTTCAAGGGCTGATCACCAGATCAGCTTTTTTTTTGCGGCCTGGGCACAGGTCCATTGGGCCATTCTGCGGCCAGCTTGAAAATCGGCCAACCGGGCTTGCAAGCCGGGCAACATGGCCCGCATGGCCGCACGCCCGGCTTCAATGGACTTCAGGCGGGCGCTGAAATCGGCGCTTTTCACGCCCGCCAGCGCCGGTCGGACCACCAAGTCGGCGTCTTTCAAGGCGTAGGTGTTGATGCTTTTGCCCATGATGGCAAAGGTCTGCAGCAAGATCTGAAACGTGTCGCCAAAAGGGTTGCCATCGGGGTCGCTGGAAATGTCCACCGCGATCACAAAGTTGGCGCCCATTTCTCGGGCCTGCCGAACCGGCACTGGGGCTGTGAGCCCCCCGTCCACGTATTCGCGCGCGCCAATGCGCACCGGCATGAACACCCCGGGCACCGCACTGGAGGCCCGCACCGCCGCACCGGTGTTGCCGCGCCTGAAGGTGATGGCCTCGCCATTGCCCAAATCGGTGGCCACAATGCCCAAGGGGATTTTCATTTGTTCCAGCGCCAGCCCGCCGACTTGGCCATTGACGTATTTGGCCAAGGCTTCGCCCCGCAAAGCACCCCGGTTCAATATCGGCAGCATCCAGTCGGTGATCTCCGCTTCCTGCATGGTTTGCGCCAAATAGGCCAAGTCGGCCGTGCTTTTGCCACTGGCATACAGGGCAGCCACCAGGCTCCCCGCCGAGGTGCCCACCACCAATTGAGGGCGCAATCCCGCTTCTTCCAGCACCTGGATCACACCCACATGGGCAAACCCCCGCGCCGCGCCCCCGCCCAGGGCCAAACCAAGTCGCAGCTCGCGTGTCGCAGCAGGCTCGGCAGGTTGCCCCTCAAGGCCGACGGGCCCCTTGGCCACCGTGCCACAACCGGCCAGCACCAAGGCCATCACCAGGCTGACCCAAGCTTTGTGCAAGTGCCAAAAAACATTTCGCTCATTTGACGTCATGTCAAAACCTTTTTAATCTTATTGATAACCATTCTCATTTAGAATCAGACTTTATTCAACGACACGCCCTGAACATGAAACCCTCTTCACCCACTTTGGCCACCCTCGCCCTTTTGGCCGTGTCGGCGGCCATGTCGCCGGCCATGGCCCAAGAACAGGTCTTGAACATTTACTCGGCCCGGCATTACCCCAGCGACGAGCTCATGTATGGCGCTTTCAGCAAAGCCACGGGCATACAAATCAAGCGCGTCGACGCCGACGATGCGGGTATTCTCGCCCGTTTGAAGGCCGAAGGTGCGGCCTCCCCGGCCGATGTGATTTTGCTGGTCGATGCCAGCCGCCTGTGGCGGGCCCAAGTCGATGGGCTTTTCATGCCGATCAAGTCCCCCTTGCTGGAGCAAGCCATTCCAGCCCACCTGCGCGCCCAAGCAGACGCCAACGGGGGCACTGCATGGTTTGGCCTGTCGACCCGCGCGCGCGTGGTGGTGTTTGACAAGCTGAAGTACAAAAAGTCCGACTTTGACAGCTACGAAAAATTGGCCGACCCCCAGTTCAAAGGCCAGTTGTGCATACGCTCGGGCTCGCACCCTTACAACCTGAGCCTGTTTGGTGCCATGACCGAACACATGGGCGCGGCCCAAACCGAGGCCTGGCTCAAGGGGTTGGTGGGCAATATGGCCCGCAGCCCCAAGGGCGGTGACACCGACCAGATCAAGGGCGTGGCCTCGGGTGAATGCGGCATGGCGGTGACCAATTCCTATTATTTGGCGCGGCTGATGCGCTCGACCCAAGCCGCAGACGTGGCCGTGACCGAAAAAATCGGCGTGGTCTTCCCCAACCAAAGCAGCTGGGGCACCCACATGAATGTGGCCGGTGGTGCGGTGGCCAAGCACGCCAAACACAGCGCGAATGCGATCAAGTTCCTCGAATACCTGGCCAGCCCGCAAGCACAAAACCACTTTGCCAACGGCAACAACGAGTGGCCAGCGGCCCAAGGTGTGCGCTTTGACAACCCGGCCCTCCAAGCCATGACCGGCGGCAGCTTCAAAAGCGAGTTGCTGCCCATCTCGGCCGTGGGGCAAAACCAGACCAAGGTGCAGCAAATGCTGGACCGCGTGGGCTTCAAGTGAGCAAGCGCCCGGGGTGAGGTTCGCGCCTTGGCGCTTGTAGCAGGCCAGCAGGGCCAAGACGCTGTTCGGTTTTTGTTGGCCTTTATGCCCGCTGTCAAGACCGGATCAAGTGGTCAAACGCGCTCAGTGCGGCCTTGGCCCCGTCGCCTGCGGCGATCACGATTTGCTTGAAAGGCACGGTGGTGCAGTCGCCTGCTGCGAACACGCCGGGCAGATTGGTGTGGCCTTTGGCGTCGACCACGATTTCACCGAACTTGGACAGCTCAAGCGTGCCCTTTAAGAACTCGGTGTTGGGCACCAGGCCAATTTGCACAAACACACCCGCCAATTCGACATGGTGCTCGCTGCCGGTGGCGCGGTCTTTGTAACGCAGGCCATTGACCTTGCTGCCGTCTCCAGTGATTTCGGTGGTCTGGGCGTTGGTGTGCACCGTCACGTTGGGCAGGCTGTGCAGCTTCTTCACCAACACCGCATCGGCTTTCAACTGCTCAGCGAATTCGATCACGGTGACGTGCTCGACGAGACCGGCCAAATCAATCGCCGCTTCAATGCCCGAGTTGCCGCCCCCGATGACCGCTGTGCGCTTGCCCTTGAACAGCGGGCCGTCGCAGTGCGGGCAGTAAGCCACGCCCTTGTTTTTGTACTCGGCTTCGCCGGGCACATTCACATTGCGCCAGCGCGCACCGGTGGACAAGATCACGGTCTTGGCCTTGAGCGTGGCGCCGTTTTCCATGTGCACCTGCATCAAACCATCGGCCCCGGCGGGGGTGAGTTTGTCGGCGCGTTGCAAGTTCATGATGTCCACACCGTACTGACGCACTTGGGACTCCAGGGCGGCTGCGAACTTGGGGCCGTCGGTCTCGAGCACGGAAATGTAGTTTTCAATCGCCATGGTGTCGTTGGTCTGGCCCCCAAAACGCTCGGCCGCCACCCCCACACGAATGCCTTTGCGCGCCGCATACACCGCAGCGGCCGCACCCGCTGGGCCGCCGCCGACGATCAGCACTTCATACGGGTCTTTGGCGTCCAGCTTGGCCGCGTCGCGCCTGGCCGCACCGGTGTCGAGCTTGGCCACAATTTCTTCCACGCTCATGCGGCCCGAACCAAACACCTGGCCATTCA
>CAMCNQ010000073.1 GCA_945875955.1 Limnohabitans sp. Rim8
GATCACCGCCCCCATCCAGCCGGTTTGCTGGCCCTGCACGCTGATCAGCGGCGCCTCGATGATCAGCACCGGAAAACGGGTGCCATCTTGGCGCATGAAGACCGACTCAAAGCCCTCACGCGGAGGTGCATTGCCGGCCAAGCGAATGGCGTGGCGCTGTTGGTATTCATCCACCATCTCAGGCGGCCAATAAGGCATGGGGGCGTTTTGCCCGACCAGCGCCTGCGCTTCACGGCCCACCATTTGACAAAAGGCGGGGTTCACATAGGTGATGCGCCCCTGCAGGTCGCGCGCCCTGAGCCCGGTGACCAAAGAGTCTTCCATGGCTTTTCGAAAAGCCAGGGCTTCGGCCAAATCGCGCTCGGCTTTTTGTCGCCGGCCCGAATCTTTGGCCAACAAAACCATCACGGTGATCAAGGCGATCGACATGCCGGTGACCAAGGCGGTAAGCACATTGGGTAACAAATCGGGTTCGCCGCGTCGCCCGTCCATGCGCAGCAACAGGGTCAGGCCCGGCAGGTCCACCAGTTGCTGCGCGGTGAACAACCGCCGTTCACGCCGCTGTGTGCCCGCGATCGCCAAGCGTGTGCCATCGGGCTCTACAAAGGACAGGCCGTTTCGACGGCCAAAATTCGCCCCCAGCCGCTCGGTCAAGAGCTCTTGCAGGCTGTAGGTCACGACGGTGAAGCCCACCAGCTCACGGCCTTCGTTTTCGGGCAGGCACAACTCCATCACCTCGGTGCCCAGCCCATTGGCCTGGGGTAAAAAATAGGTGCTCGAATAGACAGGGCCATTGACACGCCTGGCGCGCTGGCAGGCTTGCTGTATGTCGTTCAAGACCTCGTTGCGCGACAGGTGTTCAAACACCGGAAGACGCAAAGGGGAGTCGGCAAAAGCCTTCAATTGCCAATTCAGGTCACGCTTTTCGATGCGCAACCAGTCGCGGTTCTCGCGCAGCAAAACCTGCGCCTCAGATGGCCAATCCTGGTGCGAAAAAAGGATCGACTGCAAGGCCTGTAAGGCCTGCACCTGGCGCGACAAGCTGCTGCGCAAATCGCCCACGGCGTTGGCCGTGTCGCGCTCGAGTTCGGCCTGCACCTGACTGGCCTCGAAGCGCCCAGCCAACCACACCAAGGTGACCAAAACCGCCAACACCAGGGCGATCAAGGCTGCCCACAAGGACCGCCGCCCAGGACCCCATGGCAGCGCCTTGTCCAGCTTGAGCTGGGTGGCGGTACGTATGTTGAGCCATGCGGCCGTGAGGGAAGCTGCGCGCATGGCTCATAGCCCCCTCAGGGCATCGAAGGATTGGCAGGCGAAGGAGAGGCTGGCAACGCGTTCGCATTGACCTTGGTGACCCTTGGCTCGGCCCAACTGCCGTCGATCAAAAATTCTTGGGTATTGGCCTTGGCCAACGGTTTTTGCAAAAAGAGCTGGGCCAAAAAGGTGGTCAGGCCGACCACGGGGTTGAGCGCAATGCCCGCCAGCAGCGACACCGTGCCCGCATCAAGGGCCGGCAAAATCACCACCCGCAAGTTTTGGCTTTCTTCGGCAATATTGGCCGAGCCATCGAGCTGCACCAAGGCATTGACCCCTTTGATTTGCATGTTGCGGGTGTTGGCAATGCCCTGTGTGATGGTCACATCGCCGCGCACCGAGTCGAAGGCAAAGCCTTCGTAGAACACGTCACGAAAATCCAGCAACAAGCGCCGCGGCAGGGCTTGCAAGCTGAGCACCCCCAACAATTTGGCCACCCCCGCATCGGCTTTGAGGAATTGGCCGCGCCCCATTTGCACATCGAACTGGCCCGACATGCTGGGGTAATGCAAGGCCATGGGCGAGCCTTGCCAGCCGACCTGGCCTTCGAGTTTTCCGGTGCCACCGCGCAGCGCATCGGGGGTGCCCAGCCGTTCCAACAAGGCCCCGGCGTCGGAAACGGCGAGTTTGAATTGCATTTCGGTTCGGCGTTGCGCGCGGCCGTCACTGGCGGCCAACCACCGTCCTGTGCTTTGCAGTGTGGCCTCGGGGACGCTGATGTTGAGCTTTTTCAACTGCCACTCGGGCGCATTTCGGATGCGCGCTTGTTGCGCCACCGTGTTGACCGCCTCAATCTCGATGCGGCCGAGTTTTTTGCCGCGCAACTCCAGGTGTTCCACCACGATGTCCAAGGAGGGCAGGCTCTCTGGCGGCGCTTCCAACAACTCCTCCACGTCGGCCACGCTCGAGGGGGGCAAATTGAGTCGGGATAGCCGGGCGTACAGGTGCGCCAATTGCCCATCCGTGGCTTGTCGGTAGTCCAGGTGCCCACTCAATTCGCTGGCATCGACATTGACCAGCCAGTGGTTGCCCTCGCGCAAGCCCCCGGCCACCACGGTGTGCAAAGTGCGGCCCTCGGCCGTCATGCTGCCGGCCTGCAAGCCAAACACCGTGGGCAAATAGGCCTGCCAAGCCGGTAAGGGCGATGCGGCGGGCTTTGCCACCAGGCCCGCCGCAGGGGGCAACAGGGCTTGCCACTCGTCAAGGGAAAAGTGTGCCAAGTTGGCATAGGCAAAAACCCCTTTGTCGGGCAAGCTGGGTGCTTGTGTGCGGGGCAGACCCAGGGTCAGACTGCCACGCAACACGCGCGGGTTGGGGCCTGAGACATCGCGCTCATAAAAAGCAGAAGCCCGAGGGCCCCAATCGAGTTGCAATTGGTCTTGCAAAACCCCGTTGGTGCTTTGCATGCGCACAAGCGCGCTCAGGGGGGCGCTGGTCGCGGCCGGCTTGCCCAGGGGCGCGGGCAGCTGCAGCGCCAAGCCCGCCAAGCTGCTTTGCACCGCCAGCTCGGGGTGGCCTTTTTTCCAGGCCAATTGGGCGGTGTAAGGGGTTTCGCCGCTGGCGTGCTGTGCCCAGGCATTCAAAGGCGCGAGTTCTTTGGTGGCGCGAAGACCTTCGGCCGTCATTTGCCCCTGGGCGCTCAATTGCAAATCGCTTGGTGCGTTCGGCGAACCCGCCGGATTGGCCATGCCGCCTTCGATGCGCACGGGTCCACCCAGCAGACGTCCTTGCGCGCCCACCAAATTGAAGCCACTTTCACTGAATTGCACGGTCCCCTGTAGGCGTTCCAACACGGGAAACTCGGGGCCCATCTGCAGGTCGGTGTTGGCCAGCACCAGGGCGCCTTGCACCAGGGTTTTTTCAGGCTCCAACAAGGGGATGCTCAGCTTGAAGCGGGTTTGTAAATTGCCGGTGGCTTGGGCCTGCCGCAGTGCGTTGGACAGCAGCGGGCCCAGCGGTGATGCGTTGACCAAGCCCAGCACCTGCATGGCTGCGCCCTTGTTTTCAGCAGCCACATTCAACATGGGCGTGTGCGCCATGTCGCTGATGTCGGCATGTCCGGCCGTCAACAGCAAACCGGATTGGGGGTCGTCTGCACGCGCAGTCGCATCGCTCAAGCGCATGCTCAGGCGGTCAAAGACCAATTGCCCTGACAATTTGTGCAGCCGTGGCCAAGGCCGCTTGGGGTCGGCCAGCCATTGGGCGGGCAAGTAATCCAACTGCACATCTTGCACGCGCCCGGCCAGCCTGAACTCGCCGGCCTTGGGATCGGCAAAGGGCATTTTGTCCAAATCCCCTTGAATGCGGGTTTGCACATCGACGTAATGGCCACTGACCAAAGCGTCGCGCACATAGAGGCGCACGCTTTCGGGCAAGTCCAAGGGCAGGTAACGGTAGGCCTGCGTCGCGTCCAATCGCTTGATCAGGCCTTTCAAATCCACCACCCCCGGGCCTTTGCCCGTGGGCGATGCTTGCCATTGGCCTTGCCATTGGCCTTGTAAATCGGCGTTCTCGAACTGCAGTTTCCACAGGGGCACCTGCCACTGTTGGCCTTGACGCTTGAAGTTGGCCTCGGCATGCAAGGCTTTTACCGGCACTTGCGCCTGCGCCAACAGGCCGGGCAAAAACAGCGACCCTTGCGGGCCCATGTCCACCTCCACACGAGCGCTGTCTTGGTTGAGCGAGATTTTGGCCTGCGCCGCCTTGAGCCCCGGCCAGCCGGGTGCCGGGTCATTGCCTTGTGGGGTGGCAGGGGGCAAGCTCAGGTCTTGCAATTGCGCTTGCAGGTCGTTGCGGCTGGGGGACTGCCAGTCGCCTTGCCAGCGCCAGTTCAAGGCGCTGACCTCGCCGCTGACTTCTTGGCTTTCCAAACGCGCGCGCCACACCTTGGGCAAAGGCAGTTGCAAAGCAGCCTCGCGCAGCGCAAACAAGTCCAGATGGTCGGCCTGAAGCCGGCCACTGGCTGGCGTTTTGCCTTTCGGGTGGGTGTAAGTCAAAGTGGCGTTGCCACCGGGCCAGACCAGGCCTTTGTCGCTGACAAAGGCCAGCTGTTGGGTGTTGGCCTCAAAACCCAGTGGCGTGATTTGTGCGCCCAGTCGCCCCGAAATGCGCTCAAAACGCAATGGGGCGACACCGTCTTGCCAACGGGTTTGCAGGTCTGTCAAGTTCAGGTCGGCCAAGCCGCCGGTCCATTGGCCATTGGCCAGATCGCCCCACAGCCGCGCTTGGCCTTGGCCTGCATTCAAATTCGCACCCCCAGGCAGCTGTCGGCCCCATTGGGCCAGATCCAATTGGGGGAAAAAGGCGTAAACCTGACCCGACCAATCGGCCCACCGGCCGGGGTGCAGGGACAAGAATCCGCGTTTGAAACGGCCCATGGTGACAAACCGCGCGCCCAAGCCTTCGGGGGGGCTGGCGTCCATGCGCATGTCGTGGTGCCTGGCCGAATTGCGCATCACCACATCCACATCTGTCAAGGACACGGTGTTGGGCGCTTTAGGCATCTGCGGCGTGGGCTGGGGCGCTGTCTGGGGCGCGGTCTGGGCCGCGGTTTGGGCCGTTTTGGCGGCCATGTTGGCCAAAGGCTGCAGCACTTTGGGCCAGGCTTTGGGCGCTTGTAACTCTTGCGTCCAGTGCAGCGTGCCGCCGCGCACCAGCACTTCGCGCTGGGCAAACAACCAATCGGCCATTGGGCTGTCGCCGCCGCTTTGGTCAGACCAGTCAAACCCGGCCACGCGCCAAGAGCCATCGGCCAAATGCAGCACCTCCACTTCGGGGCCATCGAGCACCAGCTGTTCGAGTTTCAGGCCCAAGACAGAGCGGATGCTGATGGCCAGCTGCACCTTGGGCAAGTACAAGGCGCTTCGCCCCTCTGGGTCGAGCAAACGGATGTCGGTCAGCTCAAAGGACGGGGCAAAGGCCACAGACTGTGCAGAGATGCCCCCAATCTGAATCGGTACCCCGAGGGTTTTTTGGGCCAAACGTTCCAGGCTGGGGCGAAAGTCATCGATTCGCGGCACAATCCAAAAATGCAAGCCGCCCCAAGCCAGGCCCAGCAAAAGGCCAGAAACAAGCAACACCCATGCGCACACCTCCGTCAAGCGGGACAGCCAAAGGATGGGGCGTTGAAAAGGGTTCAAAGCGGGCACAAAAAAATCAATCTGAAAGGCAGCTGGAATTATGACCCGCAGTCGACCCATGGATGAGTCGCTTGCAGCAAATCCGCCAGGCCGTGCCGATTTGACCGGGTATTCGCGCTTTATTCAGCGGCTGCAGCGCCGTTACGACACGCTTTTGCCGTTGTTGCCACCGGGGGCGCTCAGCCGAGAAAGCCTGCAAGCCGCGTATGTGGCCCTTCGGGCCACGGGTTTGGACACCAGCGGCGCATTGCGCGTGTTGCGACAAATCAGCTTGGCGCGTTTGGCCCAACGCGACTGCAGTGGCCAGGCCACGCTTGAGGGGGTGACCCACGGCATGACATGGCTGGCCGAGGTGTGTTTGGACATCGCCTGGCAACAGGTCATGGCCGACTTGGATGCCCTGCATGGTGTGCCCACCTTGGCCAATGGCCAGCGCGCCGAGATGTGGATCGTTGGCATGGGCAAACTCGGTGCCCGTGAGCTCAACGTGTCCAGCGACATCGACTTGATCTATGTGTACAACCAAAACGGTGAAACCACGGGCAACAGCGAGGGCCGCAACAAGGTCAGCTGCCAAGAGTATTTCAGCCGCGCGGTCAAGCGCATGTACGCCTTGATTGGCGACACCACCGAGCATGGCTTTGTGTTTCGGGTCGATTTGGCGCTGCGCCCCAACGGCAATTCGGGCCCCAGCGTGGTGTCTCTGGACGCCCTGGACGAGTACTTGCAGGTCCAAGGCCGCGAGTGGGAGCGCTTTGCCTGGATGAAAAGCCGCGTGGTGGCCCCGCGCCGTGCGGTCATCAACGGCTCTGCCTTGGCGTTGCGCCAGGTGGTCTTGCCTTTTGTGTTTCGCCGCTACCTCGATTACAACGTGTTCGAGTCGCTGCGCACCTTGCACCAGCAAATCCGCGACCACGCCGCCAAGCGCAGCGCAGGCCACCCGGAACGCGCCAACGACGTCAAGCTCTCGCGCGGCGGCATCCGTGAAATTGAGTTCACCGTGCAACTGCTGCAAGTGGTGCGTGGTGGGCAGTTTCCCGAGTTGCGCACCCGGCCCACGCTGGACGCTTTGCAGCGCGTGGCCAAGGCTGGGCTCATGCCGCAGGCCACGGCCGATGCTTTGAGCCTCGCCTATGTGTTTTTGCGCCAAGTGGAGCACCGGATCCAATACCTGGACGACCAGCAAACCCACGTCTTGCCGACCCGCGACGACGATTTGGCCTGGATCGCCCAGACCTTGGGCTACGCACACTCGGGGGCTTTTTTGTCCGACCTGGACGCCCACCGCGAAGTGGTGGCCCAAGAGTTTGACATTTTGCTGGGGGGTGACCGCGAATGCAAAGGCTGCAACGGCCAAAAGGGCGGGCGCGAGGCGACCGGGCTGGACAACATCGCCGGGCTTTTTGCTGGCCGCATTGGTGAGCGCTTGGCCAACTGGCCCGGTAACCCCAAAGTGCAGGCGTTGCGCGACGACGCGCGAGGCCGCCTGATGCGCTTGCTGCAACGCACGGCCGCCTGGCTGGAAGAGGGGCGCATCGGCGAATTGGCGGTGCTGCGCATGGTGGATTGGATCGAGCCCTTGCTGCGCCGAGAAAGCTATTTGGCCTTGATGCTGGAGCGCCCTGCGGTGCACGAGCGTTTGCTGCGCTTGTTGGGCGCGGCCAAGTGGCCCGCACGGTATTTGTTGCAGCACCCCGGTGTGATCGACGAATTGGCCGGGGGCAACCTGTTTGAGACCCGCTTTGACGCCAGCGAGTTCGAGGCCGAATTGCACGCCCGGCGCGAGGCCCTGCAAAGCACCGGCGAAGACGACGAGGAAGGCCTGTTGAATTTGCTGCGCCGGGCCCACCATGCCGAACAATTTCGCACCTTGGCGCGGGACGTGGAAGGCGTGCTCAGCGTGGAGCAAGTGGCCGACGACCTGAGTGCCTTGGCCGACGCCGTGCTGCGCGTGACCGCCTGCTGGTGCTGGGACCGCCTGAAAACCCGTCACCGCCCAGAGCCAGCCATCGCCATCTTGGGGTATGGCAAGCTCGGCGGCAAAGAGCTGGGCTATGGCAGTGACCTGGACATCGTGTTTGTGTACGACGACGAAGTCGAGCAGGCGCAAGAAATCTACGCGGGCTATGTGCGCAAGATGATCAACTGGATGAGCGTCAAAACGGCCGAAGGCGATGTTTACGAAATCGACACCGCGCTTCGCCCCAATGGCAATGCGGGCTTGCTCGTGACCCGTTTTGAGGCCTATGCCGACTACCAAGGGCAACGCGGCAGCAACACCGCATGGACCTGGGAGCACCAAGCCATGACGCGGGCGCGCTTTGTCATGGGCCTGGCCAGCCTGGCGCCGCGTTTTGATGCCGTGCGACACGCCGTCATCTGCGCCCCTCGCGACGCGCGCAGCCTGAAGGCCGAGATTGTGGCCATGCGCGAGCGCGTGCGCCAAGGCCATCCGGTCAAGGCCGATCGCTTTGATGTCAAGCACAGCCCCGGCGGCATGGTCGATGCAGAATTTGTGGTGCAGTACTTGGTGCTCTTGCACAGCGCTGCACACCCTGAGCTGGTTGACAACGTGGGCAACATTGCTTTGCTGCAGCGCGCAGAAGCAGCGCGCTTGCTGCCCAATGGCATGGGCCAGGCCGCGGCCAATGCCTACCGAGAAATGCGCCGCGTGCAACACCAGGCCCGGCTGAATGAAGAGCCGACCGATGTGCCGGTGGCGCAATTGGCGGCCGAGCGGGATGCGGTGTTGGCCGTTTGGCATAACGTCATGCAATGAGGGTGGAGTACACCCCCTGACCCAAGGGTATACACCCATTCTTGTCATCCGCACCCGCTAAACTAGCCCCGCGCCAAAGGGGCGTTCAACAATGAGAAGCGTTATGAAAAAATGGGGTGACCATTGGTCGGTTTGGGCGTGTGCCGGTTTTTTGGGCATCGCATCGGCCTGCCATGCCAATGAAGGCACAAAATCCCCAAGTCCAAAGCCCAGTCTGACGGTGACCGTCACCAGTCCCCAAACCAGCAGCTGGGTCCAAAAAATCAACGCCAACGGCAACCTTGCCGCTTGGCAAGAGGCCATCATCGGCGCTGAGGCCAATGGTCTGCAGATCACCGAAGTGCGTGTCAATGTGGGCGACCGGGTGCAGCGCGGTGACGTGCTCGCGGTCTTGCAGGCCGACACCTTGCGCGCTGAGTTGGCGCAGGCCGAGGCTTCTTTGGCCGAAGCCACGGCCAATGCGCAAGAAGCCAAAGCCCAGTCAGAGCGTGCTCGCAGTTTGCAGCAGCAGGGCTATTTCAGCAACGCGCAATTGAGCCAGACCTTGTCCGCCGATGCCTCGGCTCAGGCGCGTGTGCAGTCGGCACGCGCCATGGTGCAGTTGCAAACCGTGCGCTTGGCGCAAACCACGGTGCGTGCGCCCGATGCGGGCGTGATTTCGGCGCGCCAAGCCACGGTGGGCAGCGTGGTGGGGGCGGGCACCGAGTTGTTTCGCCTGATTCGCCAAGGCCGCATCGAGTGGCGGGCTGAAGTAACGGCCGCCGAGATGGGCCGGATTCAGGTGGGCGCGCCTGTGCACATCAAAGCCGCCAGCGGCCAGGTCTTGCAAGGCAAGGTGCGCATGCTGGCGCCCTCGGTCGACGCGCAAACCCGCAATGCGCTGGTCTATGTGGATTTGCCGGCACAAACCGGCAGTGCCCGCTCTGGCATGTACGCGCAAGGTGAGATCGTGTTGGGTCAGAGCCAGGCCCTGAGCTTGCCGCAAGGGGCGGTGGTGGTGCGCGATGGTTTCAGCTATGTCTACACCGTCGGGGCCGACCAGAAAGTCAGTCAAATCAAAGTGCAAACGGGCCGCCAAATCGGTGACCGGGTGGAAGTGACAAGCGGTCTGAAAGCCGATGCCCGTGTGGTGGCCAGTGGCGGCGCATTTTTGAACCAGGGCGATACGGTGCGCGTGGTGGATGCAATGCCCGCTGCTGCCCCTGCTCCCGCCGAAAAACCCGCCAGCAAATAAAGGGACGTCATGCTCAACGTCTCCTCTTGGTCGATCCGCAACCCGATCCCGGCCGTCATGCTGTTTGTGCTGCTGACGGTGGCCGGCTTCATCGCTTTTGGCTCGATGAAAGTGCAAAACTTTCCCGATCTGGACGTGCCCACCATCAGCATCACCGCCAGCTTGCCCGGCGCTGCGCCCTCCCAGCTCGAAACCGATGTGGCGCGCAAGCTTGAAAACGCGCTGGCCCCCTTGCAGGGCCTCAAGCACATCACCACCAAGGTGCAAGACGGCGTGGTGTCCATCACCGCCGAGTTCCGCTTGGAAAAGCCCACGCAAGAGGCCGTTGACGATGTGCGCTCAGCGATTCAAGGGGTGCGAGCCGACTTGCCCAGCGACTTGCGCGACCCGGTGGTGCAAAAACTCAACCTGGCGGGCACGCCCGTGCTGGCCTACACCGTGCGCTCGGCCAGCATGGACGACGAAGCCCTGTCCTGGCTGGTTGACAAAGACATCACCCGCAAGCTTTTGTCGCAGCGCGGCGTGGGGGCCGTGAACCGAGTGGGCGGCGTGACCCGCGAGGTGCGGGTGGCACTCGATGTGAACCGCTTGCAAGCGCTGGGCATCACAGCGGCCGAAGTTTCTCGCCAGCTCAAGCAGGTGCAGCAAGAAGGCTCGGGTGGGCGCATGGACCTGGGCGCGGGCGAGCAGCCCGTGCGCACCTTGGCCACCGTCAAGACGGCGCAAGAGGTGGGTCAGATCGAGTTGGCCACGTCGCGCGGCGGGCGCGTTCGCTTGGACCAGGTGGCCACCGTCAGCGACACGCTGGCCGAGGCACGTTCAGCGGCCCGCCTGGACGGAAAGCCGGTGGTGGGTTTTGAGGTGGTGCGCAGCAAGGGCGAGAGCGAAGTGGCTGTGGGCCGCTTGGTGCGCCAAGCGCTGGCCGCGTACCGGCTGCAAAACCCCGACATTGAAATCACCGAAGCCTTTGACTTTGTGACCCCGGTGGAAGAGGAATACAACGGCTCACTCGTGCTGTTGTACGAGGGTGCGATTTTGGCGGTGCTGGTGGTGTGGTTGTTCCTGCGCGACTGGCGTGCCACCTTCGTGTCGGCGGTGGCGCTGCCGCTGTCGGTCATCCCCGCCTTCATTGGCATGGCGTATCTCGGCTTTTCCATCAACGTGGTGACCTTGCTGGCGCTGTCGTTGGTGATCGGCGTGCTGGTGGACGATGCGATTGTGGAGGTGGAAAACATCGTGCGCCACTTGCGCATGGGCAAGTCGCCGTACCAAGCCGCCATGGAAGCGGCCGACGAGATTGGCCTGGCGGTGATCGCCACCACCTTCACCCTGATCGCGGTGTTTTTGCCCACCGCGTTCATGAGCGGTATTCCGGGCAAATTTTTCAAGCAGTTTGGTTGGACCACTTCATTGGCGGTGTTTGCCTCGCTGGTGGTCGCGCGGGTGCTCACGCCCATGATGGCGGCTTACATTTTGAAGCCCATCGTCACCGCCGCCAAAGAGCCCGGCTGGCTCAAGCGCTACATGGTCTGGGCCACTTGGTGCATGCGGCACCGCCTGGTCACCATGGTGCTGGCCACCTTGTTTTTCATCGGCTCCATCATGCTGGTGCCTTTGCTGCCCAAGGGCTTTATTCCGCCCGACGACAACTCGCAAACCCAGGTGTATGTAGAGTTGCCCCCCGGCTCGAATTTGGCCCAAACCCAAGCCAGCGCCGAACACGCCCGCCAGCTTTTGATGACGGTCAAAGACGTGAAAAGCATCTACACCACCATCGGTGGCGGCAGTGCGGGCACCGACCCTTTTGCGGGTGGCGGTGCCGCCGAGGTGCGCAAAGCCACACTCACCATCCAGCTGACCGAGCGCGGCACGCGCCCGCGCAAGCAAGTGATTGAAAACGACATCCGCACCGCTTTGCAGGCAGTGCCCGGTGTGCGCACCAAGGTCGGTTTGGGGGGCTCGGGTGAGAAGTACCTGCTGGTGCTC
>CAMCNQ010000074.1 GCA_945875955.1 Limnohabitans sp. Rim8
GCATTGCGCTGGACAGCACCTTTGTCAAGGTGGTGGCCTGGTACGACAACGAATGGGGCTATTCCAACAAGTGCCTGGAGATGGCCCGCGTGGTGGGGCGTTAAAAACCCGCCTTGGTCCGGCTTACAGCGCTGTGGCCAGGCAACGCGCGGCCGCCAAGTCCCAGCCGCCCCAACCGCAATTTTTGAAGAAAACCGGGCCTGCGCGCTGGGTGCGGCCTTGGTCTACCGCCTGCCAAGCCGCTGTTTGGCCCACCACATCGCCCAGGCTGGGCACGGTGGGCAGCGCAATGCCCGCTTGCAACAGGTCGCCCGCCTCGTGGTCGGCGTCACGCGTGTCCACCACCAAGGTGCCGCTTTGGGCCAGTTGTTGGCACACCTGGGCCGACCACTCCACCATGCGTGGCGTGAATGCGCCCACGGCCGAAATGAAGGCGTCGGTGCGGGGCAAGGCCGTCATCACCACCTGTTGTGCGGGCGTGGTGGTGACCACCAGCGGGCAGTCGGCCAGGGCGGCATTGGGCTCGTCCACCCGCCGCGCCTTTATGCCCAAGCCATGGGCGTGGCGCACCAAGGCATCGGCCGTGGCCGCTTGGCGCGAGGCCACCCACACCTCTTGAACACCCTGGCCTTCGTGAAAAGCCTCCAGGTGTGCGCGCCCTTGTACGCCCGCGCCCACGATGAGCAAGGGGCCATCCGTGCGCGGGGCCAGCTTTTGCGCGGCCAGCAAAGACACGGCCGCCGTGCGCCTGGCCGTGACCGTGGGGCCGTCGACCAAGGCAATGCGTTGGCCTGTGCGCACGTCAAACACCACGATGTCGCCCTGGATGGTGGGCAAGCCGCGTTGGGCATTGCCGGGGGTGAAGGTGCTGAGCTTGGTGATGGCCACGCGCGCATCGGCAGCGGGCATGACAAACAAACTGGCCCCGCCTTGCAAGGCCTGCACGATGCGCGGCGGCACTTGCACGCTGGGGTCTTGCAGCAAGGCCTCGATTTCTCGGGCGAGCAAGGCATAGGGCAGGGCAGCTGCGGTGTCTTGGGGGCTGAGGTGGCGGTGGGTGAGGGTGGGCATGGCGTTGAGTTTAAACACCCCAACTGGCACGCCGCCGCCCAGGGAATGCTCGCTTGCAGACAGCGCCTGGCGCGCTACATTGGGGTCTGCCCCGCTTTGGAGACGCCGATATGCAGTTTCGTGAAATCACCTCTGGCTTGCAGTTCCCCGAAGGCCCGGTGGCCTTGGACGATGGCTCGGTGCTGTTGGTCGAGATCGGTCGCGGCACCCTCAGCCGGGTCACCCCAGACGGGCGCATCCAGGTGGTGGCCGATCTGGGCGGTGGCCCCAACGGCGCGGCCATTGGCCCCGATGGGGCGGTCTACATCTGCAACAACGGGGGCTTTGAATGGACACGTGAGCCGGGCAATTATTTGCGCCCAATTGGCCAAGCCCACGACTATTCAGGCGGTCGCATTGAGCGCGTCAACCTCAACACCGGCAAGGCCGAGCGCTTGTATGAACAGGTGGACGGTATTGGCTTGCGTGGCCCCAACGACCTGGTGTTTGACGCCCATGGCGGCTTTTACTTCACCGATTTGGGCAAGGTGCGGGCGCACGAGCAAGACCGTGGCGGCATTTTTTATGCCCAGCCCGGGGGCACAGGGGTGCATGCCGTGGCCCGGCCGGTGCTGACGCCCAATGGCATTGCCCTCTCGCCCGATGGTCAAACCCTGTACTACGCCGAAACCGAAGGCGCGCGCGTTTGGGCCTTTGAGGTGACGGGCCCCGGCCAGGTGCGCAAAGACCCGTGGCCATCCCCCCAAGGGGCACGCATGCTGGTGGCCTCGCCTGGCAACCACTGGCAAAGGTTCGATTCGATGGCGGTCGATGCCGAGGGCAACATCTGTGTCGCCACATTGATGCACGGCGGCATTTCTGTCGTCAGCCCAGACGGCCAGCAGGTGCAGCACGTGCCCATGCCCGACCCGTTCACCACCAACCTGTGCTTTGGTGGCCCACAAAGGCGCACGGCCTTCATCACCTTGTCGGCCACCGGGCGTTTGGTGGCGGTGGACGATTGGCCCACGCAGGGCCTGGCTTTGAACTACAACGCCTGAGCGAGCTGCTGAAAAACAAATCCAACGGGCGCAGCCCCAAATAAACGCCACGACCCGCGTGGCGTTTTTCAAACCATGGCCGCTCAGCTCAGGTGTTTGCCGATGATGCCCGCCAGCTCGAACATGGTGGCCTGGTCTTTGCCAAACACCGCTTGCAGCTTGGCATCGGCTTGGATGGCGCGCTTGTCGGCGGGGTTTTGCAGATTGTTGGCCTTGATGTAATCCCAGATTTTTTTCACCACTTCGGTGCGGGCGTAGGTGCCGTCACCGATGACGGCGGCCAAGGCGGCGCTGGGCTTGAGCGAGCCGACCGCAGCTTTGCGCGGCACTTTGGGCGCGACCGCCTTGGCGGCTTTTTTGGCCGCCGGGGTTTTGCCTGCAGCGGTTTTGGTTGTGGTTTTCTTGGCCGCCACTTTGCCAAACGGCGTTTTGGCCGTCGTTTTGCGTGGCGGGTATTTTTTGCCGCCTTCGCGCTGCTCAAACTCGAAGCTCACTTTGCCCTCTTCGGGGTTCCAGGCCAGCATGGCCTTGAAACTGCGGCGCGTTCGGTTGCTGATGAACTTGTCCAGCAAGTCGGTCTTGCCGGTGGCCAGCAGTTTGACGACTTGCTCACGCTCCACGGGTTGCTGCAAGATGATCTTGCCGGTCTTGAAGTCGCAACTGGGGGTGGCTTGCTCGTTGGTGGGCACGGCCTTGCTGCACACATAGTTGCTGCCGTGCTCGTGCACCGCGCTGCCGCACTTGGGGCAAACGCCCAGAGATTCGTCTGTGAACTCGACCATCTCGCCACTCTCTTCGTTTTTCTTGTCGTCACCGAAGTCGAATTCGAGTTTCCAGTTCTTTTCTTCTTCGTTGTACTTGAGCGCCATCTCGGCCACAAAAGGCCAACCTGCTTTGGAGCGGAAACCGTCCAGCGGGCCGATCTTTTTGTCGCGCATGAACTGCTCGACCTCGGCCGGCTCAAAGGTGCGGCCTGCAGGGGTTTTGCCAAATGAAAAGCCGCAGCCGTCGCTGGCGCCATCAACACCCGTGCAGGTGTACCTGCGGTAGTTTTCTTTCACCACGCCACCACAGGTGGGGCAAGGCGTGGTCACGGTGGCGTAATCGCCCGGCACGGTGTCGCGGTCGTACTCTTTGGCCTTCTTGACAATGTGCTCGGTCATGGCGGCGATCTCGGCCATGAAGGTGGCGCGGCTGAGCTGGCCTTGCTCCATTTGTGCCAGCTTGTATTCCCATTCGCCGGTGAGTTCGGGCCGGGAGAGTTCTTCCACCCCCAGGCCGCGCAGCAAGGTCATGAGCTGGAAGGCCTTGGCCGTGGGGATCATCTCGCGGCCTTCGCGCAGCATGTATTTTTCATTGATCAGGCCTTCGATGATGGCGGCGCGGGTGGCTGGCGTGCCCAGACCTTTTTCCTGCATGGCTTCGCGCAGTTCGTCGTCGTCGACCATCTTGCCCGCGCCTTCCATGGCACCCAGCAAAGTGGCTTCCGAATAGCGGGCCGGTGGGCGGGTTTTCAGGCCCTTGGCCTCAACCGATTCCACGCCCACCTGTTCGCCCGGTTGCACCGGCACCAGGTTTTGGCCTTTGTCGCCGTCTTTGGCATCGGCCACTTCTTCTGCGGCCTCTTTGCCGTAAATGGCGAGCCAGCCCGGCTTGACCAGCACCTTGCCCACGGTCTTGAAGCTGTGACCGGCGGCCACGCTGATGCGGGTGGTCACTTGGTATTCGGCGCTGGGGAAGAACACCGCCATGAAGCGGCGCACCACCAGGTCATACAGCTTTTGCTCGGCATCCGACAGGCCGCTGGGCGCTTGCAGCGTGGGGATGATGGCGAAGTGGTCGGAGACCTTTTTGTTGTCAAACACCCGGGGGGTTTTGCGCACGTAGTTGCTGTTGAGCGCCGTCAGCGCATGGGGCGCCAGGTGGCGCATGCCGCTGTCGGCCAGCATTTCGAAGGTTTGCTTGGCCACCGGCACGTAGTCTTCGGGCAGGTAGCGCGAATCGGTACGCGGGTAGGTCAGGGCCTTGTGGCGCTCGTACAGGCTTTGCGCCAGCGCCAGCGTGGTTTTCGCCGAGAAGCCGAATTTGCCGTTCGCTTCGCGCTGCAAGCTGGTCAGGTCAAACAAGCCGGGGCTGGCTTGGGTGGTGGGCGAGGCCTCTTCCGTGACGCTGGCTTTTTGGCCGCGCACCGCATTGACAATGGCCTGCGCTTCTTGCGCGGTCCACTTCCGGTCGGCTTTCTTTTCAGCGTCTTCTTCTTTTTTCCAGGCAGGGTCGAACCACTTGCCAGGGTAAGTGCCGGCTGCGGCAGCGAACTCGGCATGGATTTCCCAATAGTCACGGCTGATGAATTTGCGGATTTGCTCTTCGCGCACCACCACCACAGCCAAGGTGGGGGTTTGTACGCGGCCCACGGTGGTCAAAAAGAAACCCCCATCGCGCGAGTTGAAGGCGGTCATGGCGCGGGTGCCATTGATGCCCACCAGCCAATCGGCCTCGGATCGGCTGCGCGCGGCGTCGGCCAGGCCCTGCATCTGCTGGTTGCTGCGCAGGTGGTCAAAGCCATCGCGAATCGCTTGTGGCGTCATGGACTGCAGCCACAGGCGCTGCACGGGTTTGTCCAGGGTCTTGGTGCCGCCGGAGTATTGCTCGATCAGGCGGAAGATCAACTCGCCCTCACGCCCCGCGTCACAGGCGTTGATCAGGGCGTTGACGTCTTTGCGCTTGGCCTGCTTGACCACCGCACTCAAGCGGCTCTTGGTTTTGTCCACCGGTTTGAGGTCAAAGTGCGGCGGGATCACGGGCAGATTGGCAAAGCTCCACTTGCCACGCTTGACGTCGTATTGCTCGGGGGCCTGGATCTCCACCAAGTGGCCCACCGCGCTGGTCACGACGTAGCGCTCGTTCTCATAGTGGTCGTCGTGTTTCTCGAATTTGCCAGCGACCGGGGTCAGGGCTTTGACGATGTCTTGAGCCACCGAAGGCTTCTCTGCAATTACCAATGTTTTCATTTCATTACAATCCCGTTGTCTCGCGTGTGCGCACGCGCTCAGGCGCGCTCCCGCGCACGCCCACATGAATTCACCATAACAAATTTTTTGCACCGTGGCCAAAACACCTGTTCCCACCCCCCGCCTTTCGCCTGCACCGACGTCGGGCAAGCGCATACAAGTTCGCCGCTCCGGTGTGCATGGCAAGGGCGTTTTTGCCCTGCAAGACATTGCCGAAGGCGAAACCCTGATCGAGTACGTGGGCGAGGTGATCAGCTGGGACGAGGCGCAAGACCGCCACCCCCACGACCCCGAAGACCCCAACCATACTTTTTACTTCCATGTGAACGAAGACCGGGTCATCGATGCCCTGTTTGGGGGCAATTCGTCGCGCTGGATCAACCACAGCTGCGATCCTAACTGTGAGGCCGATGAAGACAATGACCGGATTTTCATCAAAGCGATTCGCAACATCCATGCGGGCGAAGAGCTCAATTACGATTACGGCCTGATCATCGACGAGCCCTACACCAAGAAGCTCAAAGCCGAATACCCCTGCTGGTGCGGCAGCGACAACTGCCGAGGCACTTTGTTGTCGCCCAAAGAGCGCAAGGACACGCCCAAAATCCCCAGCCAAAAAAAGGCCAAGGCCAAGGCCAAGGCCAAGGAAAAATCCAAGACCAAGGTGAAATCCCAGGACAAGTTGAAAGCCACGGCCGAAACCAAGTCCAAACCGGCGCGTCTTCCCGCTGAAAAGCCCAAGGCCAAGGCCAAAGGCAAAGCCATAGTCAAAGCCTGAAACCCTGCTTCCAAGCCCATGATTGCGCACACCCCATGGCCTGCTGAAGCGATCTGGCAGCAGTTGTACCCGCTGCTGCCGGACTTCACGGTCGAGGTGCTGCCACAGATTGATTCGAGCAACAGCGAACTGATGCGCCGTGCCCGAGGTGGCCAGCGCGAAGCCACCTTGCTGGTGGCCGAGCGCCAAAGTGCTGGCCGGGGCCGAATGGGCCGTGTCTGGCAAAGCCAGCCGGGCGACTCGCTGACTTTTTCCATTGGCTTGCCCCTCTCGCCACGCGACTGGTCTGGCCTGTCTTTGGCCGTCGGCCTGAGCCTGGCCGAAAGCCTGCACCCCGATGTGGGCCTCAAGTGGCCCAATGATTTGTGGTTTCAAGAGCGCAAGCTGGGCGGTATTTTGGTGGAAGCGGCCAGCATGGGCGAGCACAGCCAAGTGGTGGTCGGCGTGGGCCTGAACATCCATGCGCCGTCTGCTGAGGGTCTGAGCACCGAAGCGGCGGGCCTGAGCGAGTTGTTGCCCGGCCTGACCGCCCCCGCCTGCTTGGGCCTGGTGGTGACGCCCCTGGTGCAGGCGCTGCTGGCGTTTGAACGCGAAGGCTTTGCGCCGCTTCAGGCGCGCTTTGCTGAGCGCGATGTCTTGCGCGGTCGCCGCGTGCACACCAGCGACCATCAACAGGGCTTGTCCATCGGCGTCAACGGGTGCGGTGCCATGCAGCTTCAAACCGAGGCAGGCCTTTGCGAAGTGCACAGCGCCGAAGTCAGTGTGCGTCCCTTTCATGCGGCGAAAATGGCCCCATGACCCGTTACTTCATAGGCCTTTTGTTGCTGCTCAATGCCACCGCCCTGGCTTGGCAATGGGGGGCCTTTGCGCGCTGGGGCTGGGTGCCCGACAGCGCGCGCGAGCCCGAGCGGGTTTTGATGCAAATTCGGCCCGAAGCCATTCGGATCGAAACGCCAGAAGCCACGGCCCAACGCTTGGCCGAACAAGCCGCGGCCGCCGCCAGTCAAGCCAGCGCCCAAGAGCCTGGCACCGCCAGCCCCAAGCCGCCTGAGGCAAGCCCCACCGCCCCGAGACCCCCCGCTGCTTTGCTTTTGGACGCAGCAGGTCGTCCTCGCCCTGTTTTGACCCCTTGACCTTTTTGGAGCCTTGGCCATGCCCTTGAAACTTTTCTTTTCACCCGGCGCCTGTTCTTTTGTGCCCCATGTTTTGTTGGAAATCAGCGGTTGCGCGTTTGAGACCCACATGGTCAAACTGCACAAGGGCGAACAAAACAGCGAAGACTACAAGGCCCTCAACCCCCATGGTCAGGTGCCTGTTTTGGTGGACAACGGCCAACCCATCACCCAGATCGTGGCCATTGCCCTGCACCTGGACCAGTTGTTTCCCCAAGCGGGTTTCTTGCCCAAAGACGGCTTGGCGCGTACCCAAGCCCTCTCGACCTTGGCCTGGATGAACAACACGGTGCACCCGACTTTCACGCACATCTTCATGCCGCAAAAGTTCTCTGACCAGCCCGAGGTGCAAGCGGCGCTCAAGCCCTACAACACCGGCCTGTATCGCGGCATGTTGACCGAATTGCAAAGCTTGGTGGCCGCGTCCGAGGCCAAAGGCCACCACTGGCTTGGCGGTGCGCATTTGGGCCCCTTGGATGCTTACAGCCTGACCCTGGCGCGTTGGGGCACGATGGCGGGCATCACCCCCGAGGAACTTCCCCAACTGTGGGCATTTGTGCAAAAAGTGGCGTCCCAAGCGGCAGTGGCGCGTGTGATCGAGCGTGAACGTTTACAGCTGAACATGGGCAAACCCAGCTTGGCCTGATGGGCGCGGCGCGCCCTGCTGTGGCCATCGCCTGTATGCATCGCTTTCATGCATCGCCTTGACTCGCCACCTTCACCCATCGCCTACAGGCCGGCCACCCTCTACTCACCCGCAACGCAAAAAAACTGCTCAGCTGCGCTTTTTGGCTTTATGCCAGCGCGTTGAAGCGCAGCGTGAAACAAGCCCCAGCCATACTTTGGCCAGGGTGCACCACGTCGATGCCGACCGTCGCACCATGGTGTTCGGCAATTTCCTTGACGATGGACAAGCCCAGTCCCGAGCCATCCACGTTGGTGCCCAGCGCCCGGTAAAAAGGCTGGAACACCAATTCTTGCTCGGCCAGTGGAATGCCAGGGCCGTTGTCTTCCACCTGGATGACCAGGGTTTTGCTGTAAGGATCGACCAAGACCCGCAGCGTCACCACGCCTTGGCGCTCGGCCGTGCTGGGCGTGTAATGGATGGCGTTTTCAACCAAGTTGCGCAGCATTTCCTTGAGCAAGGTGGGGTTGCCTTCGATGCAGGCCCCCTCAGTGCCTTGCACCACCCCTTCGTAGCCCAGGTCCAGGTTTTTGTCCATGGCGTGGGGCAGGCCGTCTTGCAAGACTTCGCTGGCCATGGCCACCATGTCACAGCTTTGCTGCGACAAATGCGTGCCACTGCTTTCTGCACGGGCCAAAGACAACAGTTGGTTCACGCTGTGGGTGGCCTGCACACTGGCGCGGCCAATTTGTTTCAGTGATTTTTTCAGGTCTTCTTCGCTGGCGCCGTAGCGCTGGGCCAGGTCGGCCTGCATGCGCAAGCCCGCCAGCGGTGTTTTGAGTTGGTGCGCGGCATCGGCCAAAAAGCGTTTTTGCGTGGCGATGGATTCTTTCAGACGCTCCAGCAAGTCGTTCACCGACACCACCAAGGGTGCCACTTCCAAGGGCACGGCCTTGTCGTCCAGTGGGCTGAGGTCATCGAATTTGCGCGCGCGGATGCGCTCCTCCAATTCAGACAAAGGTTTGATGCCCCGCACCAAGGCCAGCCACACCAGCAGCACCGCCAATGGCAAAAGGGCAAACTGCGGCAGCATCACGCCCTTGATGATTTCGGCCGCCAGCACCGAGCGCTTGTCTCGCGTTTCTGCCACCTGCACCAGGGCGGGGTAGCTGCTTTTGTCGTCCAGCCGTATCCAGGTGTAGGCCACCCGCACGTCCAGACCGCGCATTTCGTCATCGCGGATATGCACTTCGTAGCTGCGGCTGGTCTTGTCGTTCAGCGGGGGCAAGGGCAAGTCGCGCTCGCCGCTGAGGTGCTCTTGGCGGTTGCCCCTGACTTGGTAAAACACCAGATCGATCTCGTCCGCGCGCAACAGTTCGCTGGCCGTTTGCGGCAAGTTGAACTGCACGGCCTGATCGGCACCCAAAGTGACCTGCTGGGCCAGCGCTTGCACGTTGTACACCAGCGCGCGGTCAAAGGGCTTGTTGGCCAGGCCCTGCGCCACCAACCAGGTCAATGCCAGGCTGATGGGCCAAAGCAGCAGCAAGGGCGTGAGCATCCAGTCCAGGATTTCCCCAAACAAGGAGCGTTGTTCGCGCTTGAACAGGCGTATGCCCCAGCCACGGGGTTTCATGGCCGCAGGTTCTTCACGACAACGTGAGGGCTGGTGCTGTCCACATGCGTTCAGCCGGGGATTTTTTCAAGGCAGTAACCCAGCCCGCGCACGGTGGCGATGCGGATCGGGCCTTTCTCGATTTTTTTACGCAGGCGGTGGATGTAGACCTCGATGGCGTTGTTGCTGACCTCTTCGCCCCACTCGCATAAACGCTCAACCAGTTGGTCTTTGCTCACCAGACGGCCGGCGCGTTGCAGCAGGACTTCGAGCAAACCCAGCTCGCGCGCCGACAGCTCAACCATCTTGCCGTCGATGGTGGCCACCCGCCCGGACTGGTCGTAAATCAGGGGGCCGTGCTTGATTTGGGAGGTGGCCCCGCCCATGCCGCGGCGCGTGAGCGCACGCACGCGTGCTTCCAGCTCTTGCAGGCTAAAGGGCTTGGCCATGTAGTCGTCGGCCCCATAGTCCAGCCCTTTGACACGTTCTTCCACACTGTCTGCGGCCGTCAAGATCAACACCGGCAAGACCGAGCCCCGGGCGCGCAAGCGCTTGAGGACTTCCAGGCCGTGCATTTTGGGCAGCCCCAAGTCGAGGATCAGCAAATCGAATTCGGTGTTGGTCATCATGGCGGCGTCGGCCTCGCTGCCACTGGCCACATGGTCAACGGCCGCGCCTGCGCTGCGCAAAGTGCGCAGCAAGCCATCGGCCAGCACTTGGTCATCTTCGGCTATCAGAATTCTCATGTCTGTCTCCTGTTGTTGTGGTGGCTGTCGGCTGGGGCGCTTGCTGGGCCTTCTTGGCTGATTTTAGTGGCGCACCCCTCGTTTAGGTTGACGCATCTTGCAAATTCAAAACGCTTGGCCCCATCGGCTCAACGCTCAAGTGGCTGAGCTGCACCCGGCCTTGATCAGCTGGCATAGGCTTCCAGGCCCAAAGCCACCACGGTGGCGACATCTTTGCCCACCGCTTGACTGAACTCGCTTTCGGCCACCGCCACCGCGTCTTTAAAAGCCTGCAGCCACGCCAACCCCACCGCCGTGAAGACCACCCGCCGGGCGCGCGCGTCCTGCGGGTCGCTCTCGCGTTGCACCAAACCCCAGGCCATGCACTGGTCAACCAAGTCTCCCATGGCCTGCTTGCTCATGCCTGCGGCGCGGGCCAGATCGGTCAGCCGCGAGCCCTGCAAAGCCAAATGGCGCGTGATGTGGATGTGCGCGGCGCTGATTTGGTCGCGCGCGGCCAGATTCGCCAGCGCCAATGGCACGCCTTCGTTGCCTGCCATCAACTGCAAAACGCGCTCGTCAAAGCGCCGCATGGCGTGGCCCAGCAAGCGCCCCAAATGGGTTTGCCGCCAACGCTCATCGTGCAAAGGGCTGGCTGTCTGCGCGGCGCTTGAGGGTGTTTCGGGCATGGTCATATGGTAAGGCAAACTGACCAATAATTTCATTTACTTGTTTATACAGTTCATTTACAGTACTGTTCACGCATCCAGTAAACAACGCCTTGGCGTTGCACCGAATGCACCAACCCATTGATATTAAAGGAGATTTTCATGAGCGACGCCAACACCGAAAAAGCCAAAGCCCTGCAAGCCGCCCTGGCCCAAATTGAAAAGCAATTTGGCAAAGGCACCATCATGCGTCTGGGCGAAGGCGAGGTCATCGCCGACATCCAGGTCGTCTCCACCGGCTCTTTGGGCCTGGACATCGCTTTGGGCGTGGGTGGTCTGCCGCGTGGCCGGGTGATCGAAATTTACGGCCCCGAGTCATCTGGCAAAACCACCCTGACCTTGCAGGTGATTTCTGAAATGCAGCGCCTGGGTGGCACCTGCGCCTTTGTTGATGCCGAGCACGCACTGGACGTTCAATACGCGCAAAACCTGGGGGTCAACCTGCAGGAGTTGCTGGTCAGCCAACCCGATACCGGGGAACAGGCTCTGGAAATCGTGGACAGCTTGGTGCGCTCGGGCGCGGTGGACCTGGTGGTGATCGACTCGGTGGCTGCCCTGACCCCCAAGGCCGAAATTGAAGGCGACATGGGCGACAGCCTGCCCGGGCTGCAAGCGCGCCTGATGAGCCAGGCCCTGCGCAAGCTGACCGCCACCATCAAGAAGACCAATTGCACGGTGATTTTCATCAAC
>CAMCNQ010000075.1 GCA_945875955.1 Limnohabitans sp. Rim8
GAAGAGGCGCAATACGCCGCTCAAAATTTTCAGACCAAAACCATTGCGCAAGCACAACGGTTGCAGCAAGTTGAACAGTTGAGCCAAGAAAATAACCAATTGCGGGAATTGCTGCAACTGCGCACACAAGTGGCCGGTCCTTCCAAAGCGGCCCAAATCCTTTATGTCACGGCCGACCCCTACACAGACCGCATCGTTGTCGACCAAGGACAACTCGCCGGCATTGCGCAAGGCTCGGCCGTCATCGATGCGCAAGGGGTGCTGGGCCAAGTCACCAGGGTCTATCCCCTGGTCAGTGAGGTGACCCTGCTCACAGACCGCAACCAAAGCATTCCCGTTCTCAATGCGCGAACGGGCAGCCGGCATGTGGCCGTAGGCGCGCCTTCCTCACCGAATGGGGCGATGGAGTTGAGGTTTGTCCCGTCTGCGAATGACGTCAAGCAAGGGGATTTGTTGACCACCAGTGGCATCGATGGGGTGTACCCCCAGGGCTTGCATGTGGGCTTGGTCAGTCACATTGACAGACGCGTGGATTCGTCCTTTGCGCGTGTTTATTTGAACCCTGTTGCCGATCCCAGAGGGCGTCATGTCTTGGTGTTGATGCCGGTGAAAGACTGGCCCGAGGCCCCTAAGCAGCTTGCAGAGCCCGCGCGTGAGGACAAAGCGAATGGCCTGCTCAGGGCATCGAAGGCGGTTGCACAACCCACAGGAGTCAAGCCATGATCATGCCTGCAGGGCGACACTTGTTGTTGCCAGCCAACCCACGCTTCATCGCCTTGACCGTGCTCATGGGCTTGTTGTTGAACATGTTTTTGGGTTTGACCGGGTGGCTATGGATGCCCGACGTGTTGGTCATCGTGGTTGTTTTTTGGACCATTTACCAACCCCGGCGTGTGGGCTTGGTGCTGGCTTTTGTGCTGGGCTTGGCGGTCGATGTTCACGAGTCGGCTTTGTTGGGCCAAAACGCCTTGTCGTATGTGGTCTTGAGCGCCATGGCCATGGCGGTGCAGCGCCGCATGCTGTGGTTTCCATTGCGCGAACAGGCTTTGCAAATTGCCCCGCTTTTTGTGTTGGCTTATGTATTGGAATGGACCATTCGCCTGGTGGTGCAAGATGCCTGGCCCCATTGGAGCCACCTTTTGGCCCCCTTCTTTCAAGCTGCTTTGTGGCCATTGATTGGGGCTTTGTTGCTCGCGCCCCAGAGAAGGGCTTTGAACCCTGACGACATTCGTCCGCTTTGAAGATGCCCATCGATTTGCCCTCACTTGCCGAGTTGCGCGACATCGAGGCCGACCTGCAAAAATTTCGCCGCCGGGTGGCCGTGGTTCAAATTGTGGTCGTGGTGTGTTTTTTGCTGATTTTGGCCCGACTGTCTTACTTGCAAATTGTGCGTCACGAGGATTTGCTGGAGCAAGCGGAAAACAACCGCACAGCGGTCATTCCCACCGTGCCGCCCCGCGGCCTGATTCTGGACCGCAATGGCGTTGTGTTGGCCAACAACTACTCCGCTTACACCCTTGAAATCACACCCTCGCAAGTGCCTGACCTGGAAGCCACGATCGATGCGTTGGGGGAACTGGTCGAAATACAAGGAAAAGACCGACGCCGCTTCAAACGGCTCAGGGAAGATTCGCGCAGCTTTGACTCTTTGCCCATTCGCACCCGTTTGAGCGATGAGGAGGTGGCACGTTTCAGCGCGCAGCGCTACCGATTTCCAGGGGTAGAGATCAAAGCCCGTTTGTTCAGGCAATACCCGTATGGTGAAACGGCCAGCCATGTGCTGGGCTACATCGGACGCATCAATGCGCGTGAAAAAGCGCGCATCGAAGAAGACGATGACGCCGGCAATTACCGAGGCACGGAATACATTGGCAAACTGGGTGTGGAGCAAAGCTACGAACGCGAGTTGCACGGCATCACGGGGGTGAACCGAGTTGAAACATCGGCCGGTGGTCGGGCCACGCGCAGTTTGTCAACATACCTGGCTACGCCCGGCCAGAACGTGACCTTGTCCATCGACATCCATTTGCAAAAGATGGTGGAAGACTTGTTTGGCCATCGCCGTGGGGCCTTGGTGGCTTTGGACCCCAACACGGGCGAGGTGTTGGCCTTTGTCAGCAAGCCCACTTTCGACCCGAACGCTTTTGTGGAGGGCATCGATGTAGAAAGTTGGCGAGAACTCAATGAGTCGACGGACAAACCATTGCTCAACCGTGCCTTGCGCGGAACCTACCCGCCTGGCTCCACTTACAAACCCTTTATGGCCTTGGGTGCCTTGACCACCGGCAAGCGCAAAGCCAGCACCATCATCAACGACACGGGCTCTTGGAGTTTTGGCGGGCATACTTTTCGAAGCCATGGTGACGTGGGCTTGGGCCCTGTGGACATGGCACGCTCGATTTCTTTGTCCAGCAATGTCTATTACTACTCCTTGGCCAATGAGATGGGGGTCGACACCATCCACGACTTCATGAAGCCCTTGGGCTTTGGCCAGATCACCGGCATTGATCTGCCCGGTGAGGTGCGCGGCGTGCTGCCCAGCACCGATTGGAAGCGCAACTATTACAAGAAACCGGAGCAGAAAAAATGGTTTGCAGGCGAGACCATTTCGCTGGGCATTGGGCAAGGCTACAACGCCTTCACCATGCTGCAACTGGCGTCGGCCACAGCCACCATTGCCAGTGCCGGGAAAAAATTCACGCCCCATGTGATGCGCTCCATGCAAGACGCCTTGACCCATGTGCAAGAGGCCCCCAAAACCATCCAGCCCGTGAACCTGGGTTATTCGAGCGAGCAAGTGGCGGTCGTTCGAAATGGGCTTGTCGAAGTCACAAGGTCTGGCACTTCGTCTCAGGTTTTTGCGGGTGCAATCTACCAAAGCGCAGGCAAAACCGGCACCGCGCAAGCCGTCGGCATTGGTCAGAAGGAAAAATACGATGCCTCCAAAATGGCCGAATACCAACGTGACCACGCCTTGTACATGGCGTTTGCACCTGCCGAAGCACCGCAAATCGCCTTGGCCCTGGTGGTCGAAAATGCCGGATTTGGGGCAGCGGCAGCAGCCCCTATAGCGCGCCGCGTGTTTGACTATTGGTTGCTGGGCCAATACCCCAGCGAAGAAGACATTGCAGCCACTCAAAAAGGGCGTTCGGGTCGGCCCATAGGCACACCCCGCAACAAGGCCCAAGTGCCATTGCTCAGCGAGCGCCAATGACAGGGCCAACTTTTCGGGCAAGTGCCTGAGCACGTCGTCGCGCATTTGTTGGCGCCAGCCTGCTGGCGATCAGAGGGCATTTGGGCAAATACAAGTGAGGCCGGGGCTTCGGTCCTAGAATGTTTGCCTTCACCCTCTAAAGCCAAGCATGTCCCAAGGTCTCATCCGCATCCGTGGTGCACGTCAGCACAACCTCAAAAACATCGATTTGGACATTCGCACCGGCGAACTGACGGTGGTCACCGGCCCCAGCGGTTCGGGCAAATCCAGTCTGGTGTTTGACACCCTGTTTGCCGAAGGCCAGCGCCGCTATGTGGAAACCTTCAGCGCCTATGCCCGCCAGTTTCTGGACCGCATGGACAAACCGGCGGTGGACAAGGTCGAAGGCGTGCCGCCCGCCATTGCGATTGACCAGACCAACCCGGTGCGCAGCTCGCGCTCCACGGTGGGCACCATGACCGAGTTGAACGACCACCTGAAACTTTTGTTTGCCCGTTTGGGCCAGTTGTTTGACAAAGACACGGCGCAAGCCGTTCGCCACGACTCGCCAGAGACCATTTATGCCGAGCTCGCGCGCCGGGCCGCTGAAATGCAAGACCCGCGCCTGAACCTGACTTTCCCGGTGGAGTTGCCAGCCAACACCAGCGCCGAGCAGGTCGCGCAGTGGCTGTCGGCCAGCGGCTTTACCAAGGTGCAGGCCGAGCGCGAGGTGGCCACCCCCACCGGTCCGCGCAAGGTGCTGGACGTCATCGCTGACCGGTTTCGCTTGGCCAAGGCAGAAAAAGCCCGCGTGGTCGAAGCCATCGAAGTGGCCCTCAAACGCGGTGGCCGTCTGAATGTGTATGTCGAACAAAGCCCCATCGATGAAAACTCGGCCTCGCCAGATCTGGCGTTTGACATTTGGCGCTTTTCTACCGGGCTGCACTGCCCTGACAGCGATCTGCGCTACACCGACCCCATCCCGTCGATGTTCTCCTTCAACTCGGCCGTGGGCGCTTGCGAAACCTGCCGCGGTTTTGGTCGCGTCATCGGGGTGGACTACGGCCTGGTCATCCCCAACCCAAAACTCACCTTGCGAGCGGGTGCCATCAAGACCATGCAGACCCCGGCTTGGCAAGAAAACCAAGACGACCTGATGCGCCACGCCGAAGCGGCAGGCATCCCGCGGGACACCGCCTGGGACAAATTGACGCAGGCGCAAAAGGACTGGGTCATCCAAGGCTCGCCCGAATGGAAGGGCCGTTGGAACCACCAGTGGTATGGGGTCAAGCGCTTCTTTGAATACCTGGAAAGCAAGGCCTACAAGATGCACATCCGCGTGCTCTTGTCCAAATACCGCAGCTACACCGAGTGCCCCAGCTGCCATGGCGCGCGCCTGAAAACCGAGAGCCTGCTGTGGCGCATCGGCAGCCACAGCGACGCAGACGGGGTCTTGCCCGTGGCGCAGCGCTTCATGCCCGCTGGCGTGAAGTGGCAGCGTGCCCAGTTGCAGGCCCTGCCGGGGCTGAGCTTGCACGACATGATGATCATGCCCATCGACCAGCTGCGCCGCTTTTTTGACCGCATGAGTGCCAGCGCCGTGGCACTGGCCTCGGCCGACGCCGAAGCCCAAGCCCTGAAGCTGCTGCTGGAGGAAATCACCACCCGCCTGAAATACCTGTGCGATGTGGGCATTGGCTACCTCACCTTGGACCGCCAAAGCCGCACCCTGAGCGGCGGTGAGGTGCAGCGCATCAACCTGACCACGGCCTTGGGCACCTCGCTGGTGAACACCTTGTTTGTGCTTGACGAGCCCAGCATCGGTTTGCACCCCCGCGACATGAACCGCATCACCCAGGCCATGCACCGCCTGCGCGACGCGGGCAACACCTTGGTGGTGGTCGAGCACGACCCGGCCGTGATGATGGCCGCCGACCGGGTGATCGACATGGGCCCAGGCCCGGGTGAGCGGGGGGGCGAGATCGTGTTCGATGGCAGCACCACCGAGCTGCGCCATGCCGACACATTGACCGGCGCTTACCTGAGCGGGCGCAAACAAGTCGGGCTGGGCTTCAAGCGCCCGGTCACCCACAGCACACCGCGCCTGATTTTGGAGGGTGCGCGCGAGCACAACCTGCAAAACATCGCGGTTGATTTTCCGCTGCAGCGCCTGGTCACCGTCACCGGAGTCAGTGGTTCCGGCAAGTCCAGCCTGATTCAAGACGTGTTGGCCCCTGCGCTGATGCGCCACTTTGGCAAAGCCACCGAAACACCGGGCGCACACGACCGCCTGCTGGGGGCCGACCACCTGAGCGATGTGGTGTTTGTCGACCAGTCGCCGATTGGCAAAACCGCACGCTCCAACCCGGCCAGCTACGTGGGGGCGTGGGACGCTTTGCGCGAGCTGTTTGCAACCGCCCCGGTGTCCAAGCAGCGCGGCTACACCGGCAGCAAATTCAGTTTCAACAGCGGCGATGGGCGCTGCCCCACTTGCGGTGGCTCGGGCTTTGAGCATGTGGAAATGCAGTTTCTGAGCGACGTGTATTTGCGCTGCCCCGATTGCGACGGCAAGCGCTACCGGCCAGAAATACTGGAAATCACCATCGAACGGCAGGCCATTGGCGGCCCTTCACGCCACCTGAATGTGGCCGATGTGCTGGCCCTGACGGTGAGCGAGGCGGCCGCCTTGTTTGCCCAAGACCGCGAGGTCATCCGCGCCCTGCAACCCATTGTCGATGTGGGGCTGGAGTATGTGAAGCTGGGCCAGCCCGTGCCCACCTTGTCGGGTGGCGAGGCCCAGCGCCTGAAGCTGGCGGGCTTTTTGGCCGAGGCGGCCAAGAGCGCGGCCAAAAGTCGGCAAAGCCTGGCGCGCAAAGGCACCTTGTTTTTGTTTGACGAACCGACCACGGGCTTGCACTTTGACGACATCGCCAAACTCATGCGCGCCTTGCGCAAGCTGCTTGAAGCCGGGCATTCGCTCATCGTCATCGAGCACAACCTGGATGTGATCCGCGCCAGCGACTGGCTGATTGACCTGGGGCCTGAAGGCGGCCATGCCGGTGGGCATGTGGTGGCCGAAGGCACACCCGACGACGTGCGCCAGCACCCCCACTCGCACACCGGGCTGGCGCTGCGCGAGTACGCCCAGGCCATGGGCGAAATGCACGGCGCCCAAGAGGGTGCGGCGGCCTATTTGGCGGCCATCCAAACGGTGGCGGCCAAGCCTTTAGCCCCTCGCCGCATGGCCGTCAACAACAACATCCAGATCGTCAACGCCAAAGAGCACAACCTGAAAAACCTGAGTGTCAACATCCCGCGCGGCCAATTCAACGTGGTCACCGGGGTCAGCGGTTCGGGCAAGTCGACCTTGGCCTTTGACATCCTGTTCAACGAAGGCCAGCGGCGCTACCTGGAAAGCCTCAATGCCTATGCCCGAAGCATCGTGCAGCCGGCCGGACGACCCGAGGTGGACGCGGTCTACGGCATACCGCCCACGGTGGCCATTGAGCAGCGCCTGTCACGCGGGGGCCGCAAATCCACCGTAGGCACCACCACCGAGGTATGGCATTTCTTGCGATTGCTCTACGTCAAACTGGGCATACAGCACTGCACCCGTGATGGCACGGCGGTGCAGCCGCAAACACCCGACAGCATCGTGGCGCAACTCATGACCCAGTTCCGTGGCCAGCACATTGGGCTGTTGTCGCCCTTGGTGAGCAACCGCAAGGGCGTCTACACCGAGTTGGCCGACTGGGCGCGGCCGCGTGGCTACACCCACCTGCGGGTCGATGGCGACTTCTTGCCCACACAAGGCTTTCCGCGCATTGACCGCTTCAAAGAACACAGCATCGAATTGCCGGTGGCCAGCCTCGATGTGTCGCCCTCCAGCGAAACCGCTTTGCGCCAGGCCTTGGCCAAAGCGCTGGAGCACGGCAAAGGCGTGGTCCATGTGCTCAGTGACCTGGGTGAACTGCGTGAAGCCATGTTCAAAGGCGAGTCGACCGCCCGCATTGGCCAAAACCGCGTGTTCTCCACCTTGCGGGCCTGCCCGCAATGCGCCACCTCGTATGCCGAACTCGACCCGCGCCTGTTCTCTTACAACAGCAAACACGGCTGGTGTCCCGACTGCGTGGGCACCGGCGTCAAGCTCAGCAAAGACGAGCGCTTGGTGTTTGACGACTCGCTGCCCAATGACAAAGACAAGGGCCGCGAACAAAGCTTTGCAGAGCCAGAAATCGAAGACCTGGCCAATGTGGCCTGCCCCACATGCGAAGGCACGCGATTGAACGCCACCGCGCGCGCCGTGCGCCTGGGTGCGGCACCGGATCAGGGCTGGCGCATCACCGACATCGCCAGCCTTTCTGTCAGCGATGTGCGCCACTGGGTAGACCAACTCCAACTCACCGGCCGCGACGCCAACATCGCCCGCGATTTGGTGCCCGAAATCAAAAGCCGATTGGCGTTTTTGGAAGAGGTGGGACTGGGTTATTTGACGCTGGACCGCGGCGCGCCCACCTTGTCGGGCGGCGAGGCGCAGCGCATCCGCTTGGCGGCGCAACTGGGCAGCAATTTGCAAGGCGTTTGCTATGTGCTGGATGAACCCACCATTGGCTTGCATGCGCGTGACAACCAAATCTTGCTCAATGCCCTGCACAAGCTGGGTGAGAAAGGCAACACCTTGGTGGTGGTGGAACACGACGAAGACACCATACGCCGCGCCGACCACATCATCGACATTGGCCCCAGCGCAGGCAAGCGCGGTGGCCGCTTGGTGGCCCAAGGCACGGTGGCCGACATCACCGCCGCGGCCGATTCGCAAACCGGGCGCTACTTGCTGCACGCGATGCAACACCCCTTCCAGGCCCGGCGCAAAGTGGCCGACTCGGCCAAGCCAGCCGTGCAAAGCGATGGCGCGCAGGGCTCGGCCAATGCGCTCCATTGGCTCAGCCTCTCGGGGGCCCATTTGCACAACCTGCGGCAAGTCGATGTGCGCTTGCCGCTCAGGCGCTTGGTGGCGGTGACGGGCGTGAGCGGCTCGGGCAAATCCACCCTGGCGCGCGATGTCATGCTGGCCAATGTGCAGGCCCTGGTGGCGCAGCGTTCCACCTTTGCCGGGCGCACCGCACAAGATTCAGGCCAGCGTGTGGCACTGTCGGCATGCACCGACGTGCAAGGTTTTGAAGGCATAGACCGGGTGCTGGAAGTCGACCAGACCCCGATTGGCAAAACCCCGCGTTCTTGCCCGGCCACCTACATCGGGTTTTGGGACACGGTTCGCAAGCTCTTTGCCGAAACCCTGGAGGCCAAGGCGCGCGGTTATGCGGCCGGTCGCTTTTCCTTCAACACCGGGGAGGGCCGCTGCCCCGGTTGTGAAGGCCAGGGCATGCGCACCATTGAGATGAGCTTTCTGCCCGATGTGAAAGTGCCTTGCGAAACCTGCCGGGGCGCGCGCTTCAACCCCGAGACCTTGGCGGTCACTTGGCGCGGCAAGAGCATTGGCGATGTCTTGCAAATGGAGGTCGATGAAGCGGTTGACTTTTTTGCCAGCATGCCCAACATTGCCCACCCCTTGCAGCTGCTCAAAGACGTGGGCCTGGGCTACCTGACGCTGGGCCAGCCCTCACCCACTTTGAGTGGTGGCGAGGCACAGCGCATCAAATTGGTGACCGAGCTGACCAAGGTGCGCGACGAAGTCGGCAAGCGCGGCAACAAAGAGCCGCACACCTTGTATGTGCTGGACGAACCCACGGTGGGCCTGCACATGGCCGACGTGGACAAGCTCATCCGCGTTTTGCACCGCTTGGTCAACGCGGGGCACAGCGTGGTGGTGATCGAACACGATTTGGACGTGATCGCCGAGGCCGACTGGATCATCGACCTGGGGCCAGAAGGCGGCAACGCCGGAGGCCGCATCGTGGCTGCTGCCACACCCGAAAACGTGGTGCGCATGGGCACACACACCGGTGTAGCGTTGGGGCCGGTGTTGGCGCGGGCGTGATCAGCCGGCCACGCCCAGACGCCACAGCGAGGTGGTTTCGGCCGCCCGGGCGGCATGCAGTGGGTCGCTTTCATCGCGCGACTTGCCATGCACGGGTTTGACATCCAGGCGACCCAACACCACCAAGCCTGCCTCGGCGATCCAAGCCAGCAGCGCCTCGCGGGTGCGCAGGCCCAAGTGCTCGGCCAGGTCAGACAGGATCAACCAGCCCTCGCCGCCGGGACAAAGGTGTGGTGCCAGGCCGCTCAAAAAGCCTTTGAGCATTTGGCTGCCCTCGTCGTATACGGCCTGCTCCAAAAGCGTGGTTGCGCGTGCGGGCAGCCATGGCGGGTTGCACACCACCACAGCGGCAAGCCCTGCTGGAAACAATGGGGTGTGAAACAGCTCAACCTGGTTTTGCAGGCCCAGGCGCTGCAAGTTGTCCAAGGCGCAGGCCAAGGCGCGTTCGGAGGTGTCTGTGCCCACCACACGGCCCGCACCCCGGCGGGCCAATACCGCGGTCAAAACCCCCGTGCCCACGCCAATGTCAAAGGCCACAGGCGTGCTTGAGAAAGCCTCGGGCAGTGGCGCATTGGCCACCAACGCCACATACTCACCTCGCACCGGCGAGAACACACCGTAGTGGGGGTAAATCCGCAAGGCCTCCCCCATGGCGGGGACTTCCACACCGTTTTTGCGCCATTCAAAAGCCCCAATCGCCCCTTGCAAACTGCGCAGCGACACCACCGAAGGCTGGCCATTGGCAGGACCAAAAGCCTGAATACAGGCTTGCTTGGCATCGGGGGCGCGGCGCAGCGCAATGGCGTAATCGCCATCCAGTTCAATCAAGACCTGGCTCAAAATGCGCGTGCGCTGGGCTTGCGCCTGTCGGTGGGTATGAAACACGTTGCCCGGCAAGTGGGGGGCGGCGGGGTCGTGTTTTTTAACGCGGACCTTTTTGGGTTTGTCGATGCGCCGTGTCAGCGCTTGCAGCATTTGCCTGGCGTTTTGAAAATCACTGCGCCACAGCAAACCAGTGCCTGCGCAGGCCAAGCGAAAAGCGGTATCGGCCGTCATGGTGTCATCGGCCAGCACCACCTGTTTGGGCAGCACCTGGTCGGAGCGCCACAACGCGCTGCGGGGGCTGTCGTTTTCAAGCCAAGTCAGTGAGGTTTGTGCATTCATGCGCGTTTCCATTTCTTTTTGTAAATTGTTTTTGTGTATCGCGCCTGGTCCACGAAGCTGGCTGTCAACAGCGGCCATTCAGACCCGCCAGCAGGTGCTGAGCCAACTCGGCAAAGCCAACGCCGCGCTCACTCGGGGTGATAAAGCGGGGTGGGTGCGTCAGCTGCGGCTCAAAGCGCCGGATGTTGGCCACGCCCACACTGTGCGGGAAGTGCTGAAACATCACTTGGTCGTTGGTGGAGTCTCCCACATAAACCCAGCGGTCCATCTCTGCTGACAAATCCCGGCCCCAGAGCTCGCGCAAGACCCATCGGGCGCCTGTGAGCTTGCTGTGTTCGCCAAACCAGCCATTGATGTGGATGCTGCTGACCGTCACGCGCATGCCTGCGGCTTGCATATGGCCCACCACCTCTTCTACGGCCGACTGCGGCAAATGCGTGAATTCGCTGTGGTCAATCGCGATGTCGGTTTCACGGCCTGCGCTGTCACGCGAACGCAGCGCACCGGGTACTGCTTGTTCGATGTGCGCCAGCACCCGTTGCATGCGTGTGAAGTTGACGGCGCGTGTGGCGCTGTCTTGTTGGTAGAACTTGCGAAATTCTTTGCCATCGTGGTGCATCAGCGCCACTGCGCCGTTTTCGGCCACGATGGCGTCCACCGGCCAGCTTTGTGCGAAGGGCTCGCTCCAGCCCACAGGCCTGCCGGTGATCGGCACCACCAGCAGGCCTGCTGCCCGCAGCTCAGCCAGCGCTTGCAAGGCGTTGGGCGTGATCGCGCCATCCGTGGTCAGCGTGTCGTCGATGTCGGTGAAGACGCCAAGGACGTTGTGTGGAACCTGCCAGCTCAGGAGTGGGCGCATCGGTGGAGATCTTGTCGATTTAATCGGGATCTGACCCCAATTGAATGATCAGCCGGCCGAGCCCAGCGCCAAGCCCGCGTGCTCGCGCAGTGGGTGGAAGTGGATTTTGGGGAAGCGCTCTTGGGCCAGACGCACGTCATAAGGGCTGGTACACAAATAAGCCAAGGTGCCGGCCGCATCGAGCGACATGCGTTGCGGATAGGCGTTGGTGAA